>NZ_SGUA01000090.1:0-246 GCF_005435135.1 Halorubrum sp. ASP1
CGGAGTAGCTCGCTGTCTGACCGTTATATTCCACGACGGGATCGCGCGTCTGACTGACCTCCGTCCATGACGCCGACACGTCGACGGGACCGTTGACCGACACGTCCGCAGACTGTGAGCCCGTCGACGTGTCGGCGTCATGGACGGAGGTCAGTCAGACGCGCGATCCCGTCGTGGAATATAACGGTCAGACAGCGAGCTACTCCGGAACGCTATCGGACGGCGAGACCACCTCGCTTCCGGTGA
>NZ_SGUA01000091.1:0-246 GCF_005435135.1 Halorubrum sp. ASP1
TACCTCGGTAGCCGGAACTCTCTCGTACACGGCGACCAGCCCCGAGAGACCGTCGTCTCCGGGTGGGTGTGTCCCGACTGCGGCCGCACCTTAGAGATCGCCGACCACGACATGATGAACGGCGATCTCTAAGGTGCGGCCGCAGTCGGGACACACCCACCCGGAGACGACGGTCTCTCGGGGCTGGTCGCCGTGTACGAGAGAGTTCCGGCTACCGAGGTAGTACGCCTCGACTGAGTCGCCACA
>NZ_SGUA01000092.1:0-245 GCF_005435135.1 Halorubrum sp. ASP1
GGCGTACCGACACACCACTGATTCTGAGTTGCGCGACTCCCTCCGGCCCCATAGCGGTCTTCACTCTATCTTATCACTTCCGAGAGGTATATATTCGACTAAAAACACCTCCGTCGCTGGAGGTGTTTTTAGTCGAATATATACCTCTCGGAAGTGATAAGATAGAGTGAAGACCGCTATGGGGCCGGAGGGAGTCGCGCAACTCAGAATCAGTGGTGTGTCGGTACGCCGAGACGTCGGTTTTC
>NZ_SGUA01000093.1:0-245 GCF_005435135.1 Halorubrum sp. ASP1
CGCACCTTAGAGATCGCCGACCACGACATGATGAACGGCGATCCGCACTGGGCGGACGTTCGCGTTCTCGACGAGGAGGTCGATCGCGAATGAGCATCGACGCGCCCTCGACGCCCGACGCGTCGATGCTCATTCGCGATCGACCTCCTCGTCGAGAACGCGAACGTCCGCCCAGTGCGGATCGCCGTTCATCATGTCGTGGTCGGCGATCTCTAAGGTGCGGCCGCAGTCGGGACACACCCACC
>NZ_SGUA01000094.1:0-244 GCF_005435135.1 Halorubrum sp. ASP1
CACCGCGCTGTTCCTTCTGTCGACTGCTGAATGATCTACTCATGAGTTCCAGGCCGTATGTGTCTTCCCGCTGCTATCCGTCCGCTCGCCGCCGTTCCTGTCGGCCGCGCGGACGCTGAACGGCGGCAGGAGCGCGCCGACCGCGAACCGGTATCGCGTCATCTTCGCGTCTCGCGACTCCGTGTCGAGGAGCGCCTCGAGGAGCGGCGGCGACGACACGATCTCGTTCAGGAACCCCTCCGGC
>NZ_SGUA01000095.1:0-242 GCF_005435135.1 Halorubrum sp. ASP1
CGACGGTCGACGTCGAGTCGGGGTACGCGTCGGCGCCGATCGCGTTGAACTCGCACTACAACGAGTCGGTGCAGGCGACCATGTGGCTCGAGCGTGACGGTCAGGTCGTCGACGGGGCTCGCTGGCGGTTCACGCATGCGTCGGCGCCAGCGAGCCAGCAGGTGCAGATCGAGACGCAGGCTGATGCATGGTGGTACGTGTTCCGGACGGCGGTCCTGCCGGGCGTGGCGTCGATCGTGGTC
>NZ_SGUA01000096.1:0-241 GCF_005435135.1 Halorubrum sp. ASP1
GAGGACCTGCGGTACCACGCGGGCGAGCGGAAGCTCGTCGCCGACGGCGGCGGGTACCGCGCCGAGTGCCCCGAGTGCTCGTGGACCGGCGAGGGGTCGACGCTTTCCGGTGCGGGTCGCGAGGTCGCGCTCGACCTTCGCGTCGTGGCCCGTCTCCTGCCGATGTTCGTCGACCTCGCGACCGACGGCGGCGAGGAGGTGCCGCCAGCCGAGAACGTGCTGTTCGACGCGATCGAGGAGC
>NZ_SGUA01000097.1:0-221 GCF_005435135.1 Halorubrum sp. ASP1
AGCCGTCCTCGTCGAGCGATATCCGGTCGCTCGTAGACGCCGACGACTCCGAACCCCCGTCCGGCACCGCATCCGGGTCCGTTTCCTTGTGCGTCTGACCGCGGCGCAGGTTCAGCGCCTCGGTCAGACGCACAAGGAAACGGACCCGGATGCGGTGCCGGACGGGGGTTCGGAGTCGTCGGCGTCTACGAGCGACCGGATATCGCTCGACGAGGACGGCT
>NZ_SGUA01000098.1:0-221 GCF_005435135.1 Halorubrum sp. ASP1
CATCCTGTTCGGCCTGTCATTGCTCCCGATCGCGTACGGTGGCGGGCTCCGGATGCGTGACCCGACGGAGAACATCGCCTTTGAGCGGAAGGAGCTGACCGCGGCGCAGGTTCAGCGCCTCGGTCAGCTCCTTCCGCTCAAAGGCGATGTTCTCCGTCGGGTCACGCATCCGGAGCCCGCCACCGTACGCGATCGGGAGCAATGACAGGCCGAACAGGATG
>NZ_SGUA01000099.1:0-221 GCF_005435135.1 Halorubrum sp. ASP1
AGCCGTCCTCGTCGAGCGATATCCGGTCGCTCGTAGACGCCGACGACTCCGAACCCCCGTCCGGCACCGCATCCGGGTCCGTTTCCTTGTGCGTCTGACCGAGGCGCTGAACCTGCGCCGCGGTCAGCTCCTTCCGCTCAAAGGCGATGTTCTCCGTCGGGTCACGCATCCGGAGCCCGCCACCGTACGCGATCGGGAGCAATGACAGGCCGAACAGGATG
>NZ_SGUA01000010.1:0-99472 GCF_005435135.1 Halorubrum sp. ASP1
CGTCACATCCAGACAGGCCTCCAGCGCAGCCGAGCGAAGCACGCTTCGCTCGGCTGCGCTGGAGGCCTGTCTGGATGTGACGGACGAGTTGGAGCTCACGGAAGACGGAGAGATGCGCCCCGCAGAGAGTTTCTACTCTCCGTTTTCGAGTGGAGAGAGATAGACAAAATGCGTGGTACATATCCCCTTGATCAACCGGAGTCCGCAGCAGCGGCGCGAGAAAGCGCGGACTACGGGGCCTTCGAGGTCGTCGTCCTCGACGCAGATGGCAACGAACTCGGAACGCTGGATCGAACGTTCTCCAACGACTTCGACGCGACGATGGCGGCGCGCGAAGCCGAAATCCCCGACATCGGCGTCACAACGGAGATCCGAGACACCGCGGGCGAAACGTACTGAGGGAACTCGTCTTGTCAATTATTTCAACGCAGACGGTCGGTGCGATTGACAAGACGGAACGAGTAGCGCACTGGCTGGATGTCCAGCTGGGCGCACAGCCGGGGAGTTTCTATTTCCCGGAGGAAGTGAAGGAGAATCAGAGGCAGGCACTCAGGGAGGTGTCCAACTTGGCTCGTCGAGAGCTGGGAATGAGCACATCCCGCCTGTCTCCCCTTCGAGCGTCCGACCTGCGAGGTTTGTATTCCTCGGGGGTGGGCGAAGGGGAACTCGGATTCTCTTCGATCAACGGTGTTCATGTCGTCGTCTGCGGTGAGGATGACAGCGAGCGCCGCCGCGTACCCTCTGTCCAGGTGCGTGGGTTGGGGAATTTATATACCCAATTTGGGGTAGGGGGAGAAGAAATCGAGGCAGTCCAGACAGACTGTCTCGGTGCGAATCCCCAAACGGCAGATGCGGTTGCGGTCGACAAAAAATTCTAGTGATACACAATGTCCACAGAAGCATCCCAGAACGGCGGTAGCATGGCTGAGACGAACACCAACGACGAGCTCAACGTTTTCGTGGCGGCACTCGGGCTCACTGGAAACGACCGGTACGTCCGGGACATGGACGCACTCGCGGACCGCGCTGAGGAGGGCATCAAGAAGATCGCGGCGATGGCCGACCAGCGTGTCGACAACGTCGTGGTTCGCGGGAACTACGCGCTCTCGCAGCTCCTCGAAGAGCGATTCGACGCCGACGTCTTCCCGAACGTGGAGTACTACTCGATGGACTGGCGGATGTTCCTCGACGACCCCGCGGAGGACGGTGACAACTACTCCGTGGAGGGCGTGATGACCGGAGACGATGTCCCGGTCGGCGAGCTGATGGCCGCCGAACACGGCGTCGACGCGAGTGCGTTCGACCTCAGCGATCGCGATGATCGCAACGACATCGACTACTCCCTCCTCGAGCAGTCCCGGATCAACCGCGCAAAGGCGAAGGCCATGGGAAAAACCGACGAGCGCGTCTATAACGACTTCTTCGATACGGTCACGACGGCGACCCACGCGGTGTTTTTGCATGACGGCACCGACCGGGGTATGGAGGCGATCACGACGGCGCGTGGAACGAACCCCTGGGTGAAATTCGCGACGGCGCTCAGCGGCGACTACGTGGACGTTTCAGCCAACAAGGACGGCGACGAGATCCTCGACTGGGCGCGCTACCTCGTGGAAACTTCGCGCAGCGATGTCGAAGCCGAGGACCTGACGGACGGGCAGGTGGCGGACCTGCGTGCCCGACTCAGCCCGGACGACCTCGAGTACCTCGGACTCAAGCCGCAGGCGGCCCCGGAAAACGAGCCGGAGCCTGAGGCGGGCGCGGCGGCGAGCGAGGTCACCCCGGCCAAGGCCGACTAACCTAGTCCGGCCCTCCTGACGACTCCAGCCTGCCACTGAAGGGCTCGTCCACCCTTCACCATTCATACACTAATTCAACATCCCGAAATCGGACCGTACAGCTACGTCTGTTCCCGTACTCTCGCGGTCGGACGCACCTAACCACCCTGACGAAGCGCCACCGAGAGCCAGAGCCACACCACCGTGCGAGTGTTTCTACAGATTTCGAGGCAGAGTGCCTCGGGGCTTGACCCCGAGGGTGAATGCCGACAAATATTATGTGAATCCATCGGAGTCGGTGGCTTTACAAGAGAACATGTCGTATTACTGATCATGGAGGCGGATGGACTCACACACACTCTCGATTTCCAACTCGACATTCGAGAAGGTGATCCATCCCTCCTGACAGACGGTACCCTCGAATCCCGGCGAGTCGTCAACGAAGTGTTCCGTCTCGATAAGGAAGGCTGGGATTGGGACGACATCGAAGACGCCGTCGTTGACCGCAGCGACCACGTCCAAAACACCACTCAACGACTCGTCGCAAAAGCGACCACCGCACTCGGAGAATACTATGGCGACGAGGATCACGACTACGGACGCCCGAACAATAACCTCCGCGAACCATTCCCCATTCGGATGAATCATGGAGAGGGATATGACCTATCTCTCGATGGGGACACCAATGACATCCACTTCAGAGTTAGCGCACTCAAATACAAACATGTTCGCGGCGTTCTCGAGGGCAGTCCCGATCACGTGGAACAACTCCAAACCGCACTTCAAGATGAAGATGATGAGTGGCGCGTCGGCACCGCAGAGGTCGTTCCAGTAGACGACGGCCACGAACTACACGTGAACGTCACGCGGACAACTGCTTACGTAGCTCCCAAAGAGGACGCTCAGACCGTTGTTGGCGTGGACATCAACGAGGACTGTGTCGCACTCGCCGCGCTGGATACCAATGACATTATTGACTCCGTAGTCATCGACTATACGCGGATCAAAGAGCGCCGCCACGAGTTCTTCACGATACGGAAGCGAATGCAACAGAACGGGCAAACTGCGTTCGAGACAGTCCTCAAAGACCGTGAGAAACGATACATCCACGACCAACTTCACAAAGTATCACACGACGTTGTGGAGTGGGTCAGTCAGTTTGAGAGTCCAGTTCTCGTCTTCGAGGACTTGACCGACATGCGTGAAGACATTGAGTATGGGACTCGAATGAACCGGCGGTTGCACTCGCTCCCGTTCGCCAAACTCCGTTCGTACATCACGTACAAGGCGGCTTGGGGGAGCATCCCGTCGGATGTGGTTGATCCAGCGTACACGTCTCAGGAGTGTCCGAGAACGGCGTGCGAGCATCGGACTCGGGCGAATCGGCGTGGAAAGCGGTTCAAATGCGTTGAGTGCGGGTGTCAGGACCACGCAGATCGTGGTGCCGGCATCAGCATCGCGAAGAAGTGGATGTCAAAGGAAGAAAGAAATGTGCCTCTTCTCAAGACCCTGCCGGGATTCCAGCAGGTGCGACGAGAGGCATCGGGGCGTGTGGACTGCCCGACTGCGACCCTGCCACTCGCTAGAGGTCACCAGGCCGAGAGTGGCACGGGAGTGTTACGCTAAGCCGCAGGAAGAAGCCTCGGGGCTTGACCCCGAGGCAGTTCACTCCTCGAGTTGGGCGCGAGGAAGATGATCAACATACCACCAGCCACCAGCGGAGACCGATAAGCATGGGAGAACAACCACCAGTCCTCGGTATCCACGACGGGGACCGAACAACCGAACTCAGTACGGACGAGAGCGACGTTTTCGTCTGTTACGACCCGGAGGACCCGCAGCCAACGCTGCTCCAAGGAGGGACGCTCCACACGCCGGGACCGACACTCCGGTGACGGCGATCGAGGCCACACCCAGCCCACCAGCACGAGGCTGGTGCCAGCAGTCGGGCGTTCCGGGCCACACGGCCAAGGAAAGCGAACAGGCAGGGCCAAGAGCGCGATGCGACTGGGGCCGCACCAGGCTGGGTGCCCCCTACTGCTCGGTGCCCCCAACAACCAACGACGGCGAGTTCTGGTGCCCTTCGTTGCTGGGTGCCCGCAACAGCCGAGACCAACAGAGCTCGGGTGCCCTCTACTGCCCGGTGCCCCCAACAGCCGAGGGACGGCCAATTCGGAGCAATCGGCCCTGGCCAATTCAGTACGAGGTGTGGCCTATCGGAATGTAAGGCTTGACACCGGCACCGAACTGGCCCCGGTGCCCTCCGTTGCCCGGTGCCCCTCGCTGCCCGGTGCCCCTCGCTGCCCGGTGCCCCTCGCTGCCCGGTGCCCCTCGCTGCCCGGTGCCCTCCGTTGCCTAGTAATCAACCACTCTGGTGCCCTCCGTTGCCCGGTGCCCCCTACTGCCCGGTGCCCTCCGTTGCCTCTAGACCCACTCAAACGACTGTATCCGGGGATTGTCTAGTCACGTCAACTACCTTTGTTTTTTTAACCACCGGTGGTGGATGGAGTATGATTTAAGAGACAATTAAGAACGGAAGCAAATTCCCACTGTAGAAGCGCTCAAAAGGCAAAATAACCGACTCTAGATTTGTGACACTCACATAAAAGTCACAACCGATTCTCTTCAACTCACGCACGAGTCCTAACGGAGCCCTCCGGCGCTCAGACGCCGGAGGAGTCGTGCTGCCAGCCAATGACAGCAATAAATCCAAACAGGGTCAGGAGTGATAACTCTGTTTTTCAGAGTACTCCACTCGGAATTGACCTACTGACATACCGCGTCGCACAGCCCAATTTCAACAGTCCGTCGAACCGTCACCAGCGATCTGTCGGTCAAACAATCATCGCGGGGGCGATCTGAGTGGCCGATGCTACTGACGATCCGACCGTTTCTGCCATCCCGATGGATCCAGAGAGTGCGTTCAATGCAATCGCAAACAGCCGGCGTCGCCGCGTCTTGCTCTCACTCTCACAGTCGCGTGGAGAGATTTCCGCCGGTGATCTGGCCGTCGAAATCGCTGCCATCGAGAATGCGATCGACCCCAGTAAAATCGGGAGCAACGAACGCACCTCGGTCTACATCTCTCTGACTCAATCGCACCTCAAGACGCTTGATGAGTGCGGTGCAGTCGCGTTTAACAACCGATCGAAGTCCGTCTCTTCGACAGACGCGACCGAACCGCTTGCCGAACACATCCGTCGACTCCAGACTGCGTGTTACAAACCGGACTCGGAGGGCGCCTGATGGCTGACTCCCAGCGTGAACTGGAGACGCTCAGAGAGATCGACTCCAACTTCCACCGGTTGTTCGAGGCTGTCAACGATGGTGACGATGTCGTTTCGATGCCGGGTGGCGATCCACTCGCCACCCTGCGGCGGGCACGGGCACAGATCGACGCCGCACTGTTCGCGTTTCGTCGCCGTCGCGATGACGTCACGCTTGCTGACGACGGTGCCTGCCTGATTCAATGGAACCCACCGAGTGCGCCACCGCGTCGCCTCCGCTTCGAACCCGACAGCACAGGCGAGTCCTGGACACGCCGTGAACTCGAGTGGACTGGCGCGGAGTGGCGCTCCTGTGGTAGCGACCGTGTCGAGGACGTCGCGATACGCGCGCCAGCAGCAGCCCGGTACCCTGATCCCGTCGACCCGACACCGCTCGAAACGATGGTTGAGTGGATCCGTGACAGTTGGGCCCGTCCGGATCCACCAGCGCTCGTGTTCGCGAAGACGGCTACAACTAAACAGGGTGTGATCGTCTCTGTCGACGGCGAGCTCCGCTACCGCGAGCGCGACAGCCCACAGTGGTATCCTGCGACGATAGACGAGTTCTACCACCACCTTCGCACTCACGGACAGCCAACGCTCCGACCGCTCTCAGAAACCGCACTGACTCGCCACGATTTTACTCCCAGCCCGCTCTCTCAATGACGGACCAATCACTCTCGCTTCCACCCGGCTTCGATCGTGGACTCACCAAGCTTATCGGCGCGACTGAGGCGTTCCGGGACGCTCTCTCAGATGAAGAGACACTCACGACCGTCCAAACTGTCACCACACGGCGGCGGTTGTTTCTCGCGTTGTACGCGCTCAAAACGACCCGTCGACAGATTGGGGATATAGAGCATCCCCCGTCCCAAGACGATTATGAGGTGGTGACGTGGGATGGCCCTGCTCAGGCACTCTATCATATCGAATTACGTCTCGATCGGCTGCTTGATGATCTCTCCATTCAGGGGTACGACCAAACCTCAGAAGAGTATTCGATTGAGCAAACACTCGAAACGATTCGAGACCACATCGTCATCCTTCAGGACGCACTTTTTGAGGAGTCGACGGACAACACCACGCAGCTTGAGAGGCTCTCTACTCACCGATCTGTCTATGCAGACGTGGCTGGGCGTGGGGTTGGCGATGGGCGATGGCTTGAGTATCAACTCCAGCGCGCGTTGATGCGGTGGGGGTATCGAGCAGAGACGCGCCAGCACCTGTTCGGTCTTGAGGTCGATGTCGTCGCCAGCCGGAAGCCAAAACAACAGAAGCCGACTGATTGGATTGTCGCTCAGTGTAAAGACTGGACAAGCGACACAATCACGCCATCGACAATCTTCCGGCTGTGTACGATAGCGTTTGCCTGCCGGGCAATGCCGATCCTCTGTCACACGACTGAGATCGCACCTCGGGCTGAAGAGCTCGCCCGTCATTTCGAAGTTCGAATTCTCGATCTGCGGGATCTTGAACGAGGTGCGCTTCCTGCGCCTCAAGTGTACAAGCCGACGACTGAACTCAACGAATGGCCTCCACAGTACAACGCTCGTGTTGATCGGGGCACTCTCCCCACGATGTTCTCCTACGGAGAACCTGGCAAACGGTTCAGCTACGTTCCTGGCTTCACTCCCGTGGGGATGGACTACGACTACGAACCGATTGATACCGATCGAGACGACGATACGCATCCTGCAGCCGGGCACTAACTCAAAGGCTAGCGGCAGTGTCGGGCTGTTCTCGATCGCGACGATTCAGCCGTCGTGGTCGATGTACTCGGCTTCCCATTCAGCTCGCGCCTCGATTTCTCTGGTGCCTCGACGAGTGGTGGTGTACTCGTTAGTTCGCCGATCGCGTTGACTTTTTTCGACAAGTCCCTTCTCAACGAGCGTGTCGAGATTCGGATAGAGCCGACCGTGGTGGATCTCTTTTTCGTAGTAGTCTTCGAGTTCGTCTTTGATTGCGAGCCCGTGTGGGTCATCCAGACCGGCAATTACGTACAGCAAGTCGCGCTGAAAGCCCGTGAGATCATACATACCCTCTCTTACGTATTCAAGATTTGAAATACTACTGATCTTCGAAATGATGTACTATTGACGGCTTCTCAGTCAGTACCGGACACAGTGGCGTAGTAGCACAGGATATCACAGCATCTAAATTAACCAACGCACACTCTTTTCCTCTAAATCTGTTGGTTAAGAGTATTTCGCGGCCGCTATGGTAATGTGTGAGACCTATCCCGTCGGCACCAACTCTTAAGCACCGATAGAGCGAAGGAAGGCGTATGCTACGGCAGTTCCTCGGCGCGCTCGGCATTCTCACGGCGCTCATCCCGGACCGAATCGTGGACGTATTCGAGGCGATTGCGGTTGAGAACCCCGAAGAAAACACCGCCCATTCGTGGTTTGGCCCGCTGATTCGGGCGGAAAGAGTCGTCATTACGCTCGCCGTGCTTCGTGACGGTCGCCTCTACGCGTGGCTGCTGAATGTCACCGGAATCGTTGGTGCCGTCTTGCTTTTCATCCCGCGACTGTACGAGCAAATCGCGGGGGCGCTCGTGTACGAAGAACCCGAGTCGGTGGAATGGAACGAACACCTCACCGACGGCGTCCGCGTGATCGGTGCGGTGTATGTGCTCCTCGCGCTTTTGAGCCGTCGACGTCGAAACGGGGTATGACCCACGATCTCTCCGACCGCACGATCCTTCTCACCGGCGGAACGAGCGGGTTCGGGCGGGTGGCAGCGGTCAACCTCGTACGACGAGGTGCGACCGTCGCAGTCGTCGGCCGCGACGAGTCGAAGGGAGCCACCCTCACAGAACAATCCAACGACCTTGCCGGAACAATCGCGTTCCATCAGGCTGATCTCGCCTCCCAATCCACCATCCGGTCTCTCGCAACAACCGTGAAACGCGAGTACGATCGGATTGATGTCCTCGCTCACAATGCTGGACTCTCGGCTGGAACACGGCGTGAGAGTCCGGACGGAATCGAACTCACACTCGCGGTGAACCACTTGGCTCCCTACCTCTTGACATACGAATTACTCGAGCATCTCCGTGACGCACCCGATCCGCGTGTTGTTGTCACCGCCTCGGACATCCATCGACGGGCGACACTCGATCTGGACGACCTCCAGCTGACGGACGAGTACGACTCACTCGACGCGTACGCTCGCTCGAAGCTGGCGAACATCGCGTTCACGGTCGAACTGGATGACCGACTCCCAGATGACTCTGTGGTTACGGTCAACTGCGTTCATCCGGGGTTCGTTCCGTCGACAAACCTGTTCCGTGAGGCGTCGTTCCGAACGCGGCTGCTGGTTCGGATCGCGGGGCTGGTTCCGGGTGTCGCCACCTCAAAACAGGCGGCCGCTGAACGCCTCCAAACGCTTCTGGTGGAGCCGACGTATGGCTCTGTGAGTGGGCAATACGTCGGCAACGATGGTCCCGCTGATCCCGCACCCGAGGCAACGAACCAGGCGGTGCGACGGCGGCTCTGGCGAATGAGTGCCGAGCTGGTCGGTATTACATCCAACTGGCCGACGTCTAGCACCAACTAAGATTCTTTCACCGTTAGCATTGGTAACGATCACAGTATCCCCGTCATTGGTGTATCTCGATGAGACAGAATCCCAGTACAACTCAGTAGTTGTACTTGTTCCGCATCCAGTATGAAGTGCTCTACTTCGTCGGGAGCAGGCTCGAACCCTACGGGGATCGTATAAGTGAATCTCCTGTAACGTTCACCCGGACCCCGTCCTCAGACGAAGAGAATGAACGCTGCAAACTACTCGTAGTAGCTAACGCGGTCTACAACTTCCGCGAAGGCGACATTCTCCCGGACATCGGTGATCTCGATAGTGACACGCTCGCTCTGTTTGGTATCGGGAACAATAACGACGAACCCGCGCTCAACTCGGGTGATGCCGTCGCCTTGGTCACCAATGTCTTCGATTTCGACAGTGCGTTGTTCTCCTTTCTCAACAGGGGGCGTCTGTGACGCCTGCTCGGGCTGTGGATCGGCGCCAGTAGTGGTGGACTCGCTAGTGGTGGGTGACGGCAACACAGCGACACGGTACGTTTCGTCTGCCTCTAGGTCGCCCAGGTGGAGCTCTTGCTCCGGTACCTCAATCACATATGATCCGTTCCGCTCTTCGACTTTCCCTGAGAACAGACACCGAAGTTGATCTGAGATCTCCATTATAGACTGTACACTCCCATACGCGACGAACCACACATTATTCTGCTGTCTCCCTACTCCGGCGCTACAACGTTCTCACACGCCGGACACTCGGTCCACACGCCCTTTGTGCCGTCGTCTTTCTCGTACTCAACGAGAATCCATGCTTCGGATATATCCTCACCACATTTCGGACACCGACCGAGGAACGATTCATCAGCGTTCATACGAAGGGGTGGAAGGAGCGTGTGACAGTGTTCCTTCCAAATGGATATCTGCTGGTCTTGAACCTAAGCCTTTGGCGGCTTTGCGGGCCAAACACACTAGGTTTCCGGTGGATGTAGGCTACTAATCTGATTAACCAACATGCGCTCTATCTCTACTTTGTTGGTTAAGATTATGCTCGATCGCTATCCAACTTCCGAATATTTGGCCCCCACGAGTGGACCGATCTGTTCTTTTTTATTTGCTCCTAGACAACCTCACGTGAATGTCTCGACGACAGGGACCCCGAACCTCAACCGACGCGGTGGAGATTGCCATACTCTCTGGGGTAGTTGGTGTCCTCGTCACTGTTCATTTCTTCCTCCCCGAAACACTCCACTCGCAGTTCCTGTTCACGTACGGCGAGCCCACTGTAGTCTCGGCATGGACCGCGGCAATTCTCCACGATAGCGTTTCGCATCTAGCGTCCAGCGTCACGTGGTACGCGATCGTGATGGCATCAGCGTACGCACTCTCTATGACATGGACGCGTCGATGTCCGTTCTGGTTCGCTGTAGTCGGGTGTCTTGTGCTCGCACCGCCGATGACAAAGCTTGGAGATTACTGGCTGCTGAAGGTCCAGTGGAATCTTGTTTCGGACGCGACGACGGCACGCGGATTTTCTGGAGTCGTGAGCGCGTTCGGTGGATTGCTGTACGTCTCACTCGCACGTACAGTGACCGCGAGGTATGGCTATACCGCCGGCGTGGCGACGACTGGAACAATTGTTCTTGGAGCGCTCTCCGCGCTCGCATTCACGTCTGCTGTGTTGTCTCCGTCTGTAGCTGTCGTCCTTTGTGCGATTGTAGCCTTCGCGATCGGAATCTGGATTATCAGAAACAGGCCTAAAATCCCAACGTGGCAGGCATGGGCCTGGTCACAGCGTGATGGACTCCTGCCTATCGTAGTTGGCTGTGTAGTAGTGGTCGTACTCCTTTCGCAGCTATTCCAAGTCCAACTGGATGAAACGGGACGATTTGTCAGCGTAATCGCTCATGGAACAGGGTTTGCGACCGGCATGATCGTTACTGTACTCGTGCTCATCGCGGAGTACGTCGGCCACCGATCGACTAAGAAACCGGGTAACCGCATGGGGACACCAACTGAGTGATCTACGAATCGTCTTCCGACGGCGGCCGTTTCGAGAGCTGATCAAACCGATTCTGGGCTGCGTCTTTTCGCTTCGTGGTCTGCTCGGGTTCGTACTGTACTGTCCCCAAGTCGCCGTCGACGACGGTGACTGTGAGGATCGCATCGGCGTGGTGCCCGTCCTCAGGGAGTCGATCAGCTTCCAAGACAGCATTCTCTACCTCCTCGCCGTCTCGTTCGAAAAACACGGTAGCGAACCCATCTTCGATCGAGTCCACCACGGCTGTGTATTCGCCGTTGTCCAGATCAACTAGATCAGTCATGAATATGTCTCCTCTAGGACATGCTCCCCGTTAGGAGTACTGACGATCACGGTATCCCCGTCGTTGTTCCAAATCGGCGACCCAGAACCCCAGTACAACTCAGTAGTTGTACTTGTTCCACTTCCTGTGTGTAGTGTCACTGTTTGGCCGGGAGCAAGCTCGAACCCCTCGGGAACAGTGTACCTCTGGCCTGCTTCGTCTTCGACCGTCCAGCCAGACAGATCCAGCGTCTCGTTACCGGTGTTCTCAAAGACGACGTATTCATCATTGAGATTGTCTCGGTCATCACCAGCCGCGTCCGCGTGGATTTCGGCGACTGTCAGGCCAGCCTCAGCCGTCGTCTCATCAGTCTCGCTGTCCGTCTCGTCGGGAGTGTCGTTGCTGCCGGTGTCGATACTGGTTGTCCCATCGCTCTCAATGCGGGCCCGGTCACTAACAGCATCAGGCGCTCCAACGTCGATCGGATCGCCCTCACGGAGCGTACTCGGATCAGTCGGGGCATCCCGCTGGGTTTGGACGGTAACGTTCTGTCCGTCACTGGTCAAGATGATGTTGCCGTGTGTTGCGGTCCAATACGCTGGGAGTGATCGCTCAGCGAGTCGTTGGAGGACCTCCTCGTGGGGATGTCCGTATTGGGAATCATACGCGCTCGAGATTACGACTGCTTGCGGATCGACCGCATCAAGAAACGCTCCACTTGACGAGCTCGCAGAGCCGTGGTGGCCGGCTTTCAGAATTGTCGACTCCAGCTCTGACCCGTATTCGTCGACAAGGTATGCTTCTTGGTCGTCTTCGGCATCACCTGAGAGCAGGACGCTCGTTTCGCTGTGGGTGAGTTTGAGGACAATGCTGTTCTCGTTGCGATCTTCGTTTTCGAGGTACGGATCCGGTGGGCCGAGGACATCGACGTCGACATCGCCAAAGTCGATCGTGTCGCCTTCGCGCGTTTCGTACAGTGTCACGTCGTGTGTTTCGATCGCGTCGAGATACTCGGCATAAGTTTGTGTGCTTGATGCGATACCGGGGTCGTACACCGCGCCGATCCCGTCGGCTTCTGTTTCGTAGTACTCGATGATCGCGGCGTTTCCACCGATGTGATCCGCGTCACTGTGTGATGTTACGAGGTGATCGATTCGTGTGATGTCTTGTGCTTGGAGATACTCGAGGACGTGTTCGCCGTCATCGTTGTAGTGCCCAGTATCGACGAGCATCGTCTCACCGCTTGGATTCGTAATGAGCGTACTGACGGATTGACCGACGTTGATATAATGGATCTCAACACTCCCGTTTGTGGTGACTGTTGACGAATTGTTGGCCGGTTCCGGATTAGCAGGAGCTGGGTCACCAGATATCCCACCGGCACATCCGGCGAGGACAACCATCCCAGCGATGATGAGAAGAGCAGTGAGTTTCCGTGGCGATTCCATGTTTTCACTCGACACCCCTCGCGTGTAAAGTTGCGCGACTCCGACAAATAGTCCATACTCTCACACGAATTCACAGACTTTGGATCGGTAGAAGATAGGTAAGGATATTGAAGCTGGGAGTCTATGAATAGTAGAATGGGCTCCGTTATATTAAGTCTGAACACTCATATATCGATCTGACTCACTATTGATCCTAAGCTGGACACCACTACGGGTCTATTTGATGCTGGAATAGCTCGCATTGTATATGGGAACACTGTCATTGACTGAGCCCGAGGTGCTAGCAACGACAAAAGAGCAGTTATTTACTGGACATGAGGCTGGAACAGGATACACTGTTGTCGACACACAGTTCTCAACCGACTATTGGTTGAATGATGTTCCAATCCCACAGGAAATAACCGAGACCCTAGCGCCATTCAATCACGTACGTGTGGGTACAGGGTATCCTGATCTTGTTGGCGCTGGTTCGATTGAAGATGACATCTTTCGTGGTCACCACGGAGATATAGGCTCTCCACCTCTAACTGTCGTTGAAGCGAAGGGAGATAGGTCGACTAGCCAGGTTGATACAGAGACGGGGATAGTTCAAGCTCATGACCGGCTACAGGAGGCGAATCTCGGGTTTTTAGCTGCTCCTCGCAGCTCTATCTCGTCAGAAACCCGAGCTCTTGGTCGAGAATTAAATATCGGTGTTCTCGGAGTAACAGAAAATCAATCGGTAGAGGTACTTGAGAAACCGCGAGTAGTTGGCACACAAGTGGGCCAAGAAGCATCGACGATACGTTTCCAGGCTGGTCCACAGCGCGTTGCCGACCAGTCATTTCATCTCAACCGCCCAAAAAACTATCTTGGGTATCCGTTCTGTGTCTACCACCCTGAATCGACTAGGGATGTTCTCGAAGAATACGTGGTGAGAGATTTCAAAAGTGCCAGAGACGGTGCTGTATTCCTCGGGTTGATAGAGAAGCAACCGGACGGTTCTGATGTTCTATCCCCTTTGGGTGAGGAAGTGCTTCGATTCGGATTACAAAAACACGAGCAATCATTGGAATCTACGTTAAAAGAGTTCAAATCATGGAAAGGTGAGAAGACGAGACTCACTCAGCTAGCACCTGACTGGGCGTTAATTGCCCGACGGGTAGTGTTCGGTTTTCCCGCAACACAGATGCTCGTAAAACATATTCAAGAGCTTCAGAACAACGAACAGCCGCCGACTCTGCCTACCGTTGTAGAGCATCTGTTCGATACCTCGCCCACGTTCGCGGTCGAGTTCTTTATTCGAGATACGGAAGAGGCACGATCTGCAGTACTGACTGGTGACGGTGACTTAATCACAGCCTCACTGTTAGAATCCCAGGTGTATCGTTCGGTGGTCGCGTATCAATTTAAACAGATGCTGTACCATTCTGGCATCCTTTCGGAGTCCGGATCTGATTCGAGTAATCTTGAACCACAGGAGAGCGACTGGCGATTGGAACAACCGATCTGAGGTCTGGGAATCTCGAAGGTATCAATAGCGGCCCAGCAACTACTGGGATGGTGTGGATGAGAGCACGTCATCTAGGTGCTCAGATAGCTCTTCAAGATTAGTTGTTCTGAAGTGTTCAGTGAGTGCGCGTATTTTCGGGTCTTTTGGGAGGACAACGCCATCTCCGTACTCGGAGAACGCTTGCTCTATTACGGTGCGATAGGTTTTGCTGGTCGCATAGCCAACGATGGCATCGAACTGTGAACCGTATTCTTCGAGGTAGGAGACCAAACGGTTCACGACGAGTTGTTGGCGCTGTTTCTCAGCGTTTGTCAGCACGTACTCGTATGATTTGATCTGTGATAGACTTTCGTACTGTTCGGGCACAGGGCCGTACATGCCAGAGACAGTCACTTTGTGGATCTGATCGTTCCACTCAGCGGTTGCGTCTGCCACGACGCGGTGCGTTCGGGAATTAGAATACGGCTTCGTTTGGCTACACGGGATAACGAGCAGCACGCGTTCATCATCGACCCGGTAGTCATTCCGTTGAAGAATGTCGAAGTCTTCAGGTGTATGCTCAAGCGAAATCTCTTGATCATCGACCGGGATATCCAAATCAAGCCGTTCCTGCTCTACATCGTTTTGATCGGCGGTGAGTCGATTGTAGCCGCGCTCACGGAGCTGCTGTGCCAATTCACGGTCTCGGACTGTTGCCCGCTTTAATGCCCGCTTGATGTTCCCGACATCGTTTCGAGCCATCTTGGCAACGTATTCAAGCAACTCCCCGTCACCGTCGTTGATCAGCTCCCGCACGTGATTCATTTCGTCTTGGTAGACACAGAAGTTATGATAGCTCATTAGTGCGTAAAAATCGCTCTTCATGTACTCGCCGTCTCGATCATACGACTTGCTGTCGTACATTGTGCCCTGTAGCTGCTCGAAACCTATCCGTCGTAGCTGCTCGCATGCGGGACATTGACAACCCCAGTCCTCGGGAATTTGATCCGCAGTGAATTTCGACCAGTCCGCTGCCCATCTTGCGTCGGCTGTCCGGTCGACATCGACACCAAAATCACCTAAGTCGTGTGTCGAAGCGTTTGGGTTCCGAACGAGTTCCTCGTCTGAAACTCCGATCTCTCGATTGATGAATTTCTTGAACTGTGCTGCTTGCATGTAGCTTGACGAGTCAAATGAGTCCGCGCCAAGAAGGGCTAGAAGCGCTGTGAATTTTCCACTAATCCCGAATAGGTGAAGCCCGAGATCCTCTTCTCGGTCGTCAGGAATCGCATCCTTCGCACCTTGCACGATGTCAACCAGCATTTCGACGTTCGTTCTAAGCGGGACGAGTGACCCGATTGCAAATCCTTCAAATGACTTGTCAATATGCGTCGCACGGTCAAGGAACGTCCCGACGTACCAATTGATAGTTTCGTAGTCGTGACCGTGAATAGCGATATATACCGCAGGCGGGTCTGGTTGGTCCTCTAAGAGTTCGAGACAGCGAATGGCGCTGTCGATACTGTCTTCCATTCGTTGGGTCGTCTCCTCATCGTTCAGGTTCGGCGGAATCGGATAGTCAAGGGTAGCGATGATGTCAGCGCCATAATCGAGCTGTAGATCCAGAATACTCTCTGGATTCGTGTAAATTGCCCAGTCATTATCATCGCCACCCTCCGTTGGCGGGTCGCCGAAGGTATCTGAGTTTAGAAGCTTGAATCCGCCTGAGTCTACGAATAACGGCTTAGTAAAACTCTCTGGCTGTGAGTGATACGGCTTGACCGGATCGTGATCAGTGAAGTGGTCGTGGATCGGTTTCGAGCGCCAGTTCTCAAGCGATTCGGGTGTGATATTGAAATCTAAGAAGCTCATCGCTTGGAACATCGCGCCTTGAAACTCGGGTTCTCCGAAGAGATGATTCCGTAATCGACTCCAAATTCCGCCGGATTTCTCGTTAGGCCCACCGATAAAATTGACTACAGGGAAGAATGCCGGTGTCTGAACGTCGCCGTGCGGTGTGTGGATTGTACCGCGACGTGCGTTGCCAGCATCGTTAGTCGCGTCGGTCTCAAACGATGCCATTCTCTACGCGTTGTTAACGATGGGATGTGATAAGTTCGGTCGTTCCGCGATGAGACGATCTCAATAAGATCTGCTACAGTCTGTCTTGAACTGTGACGATATGGATATTATGCCGACGACCATTGTTATAGATCAGTCGGTCGTTCTCAAGGTCAATCGTGACTTCTCCACTATGATACCCTGAGCGCTCAAGTTCGCTCAGCTCGTCGCGGTCGCCGTACGACCAACAAACGATCTTATCGACGCTCTCAAGCGGTTTATCCGCCTCAAAGTGATCCGTAAGCCGACGGTGAATCGAACTCGCATAGAGGTTCGAATCCTGACGAACCAGCGCGTTGACCTCCGCACTTGGGTCGTAATCTTCAACCGTGATCTCCGGTTCAGCCCCAAAGCGGTTCGAGCGTTCCAACCCGAGCACGACCTCGGCGTCGTTGGATGGCGTGAATCGGTTTCGGTCTTGAATCCGTTGCTCACGCTTTTCGATAGATGATTGTTGGGACTCTGCGCGACGGGTGAGTTTCGCCTTACGACGGTGAGACAAGTAGTCTTTAAACCACGGATCTGATGCAATCTTCGAAAGGTAGTGGCTGAGCTCTTCTACGATTGCCTGATATACCGGGCTAGACTTATTCCGTATCTTTTCGCGGTTTGCCGACAATTCGAGGTCTTGGCAGTTTGCGATGAAGAAGAAATGGAGGAACTCGTTGTCGTGTGAGATGGTGTCGTTGACCCGCTCAACTTTGATATGGTCTTTTGCCAGCCAGACACCGAACTGTGCCGAGTGCTTTCCATAAGTGGGGAGTTCGTTACGAGCGTCTTTGCCTCCCACCATTCCAACCACCTCTACAGTGGTTTCAATCCCATTTTCGGTCTCGACCGTGAGTTCCCGTGGCGGGTAGTGTTTACACATCCGAGATTCAGAGAACTGTCCCTCACCAGGCTCAAGCTGCTCGGTCGGGAACTCAAGCTTGTTGTTCATCACCAGTTGATCCCGTGTATCATCGATCTCGTCGCCGAGAGTGACCGTTATCTCCATCTCTCGGAAGTCGTCGGTGAAGAAGTGCCCTGTTGACCCGGCAAGCGTCTTCCATTTCAGGTAGTGCTCGATTTTGTTGTAAGTGAGCGATGCTGGCGAGAAACCGTGGCCGGATTTGAACCCGGTAATGCGAATGTGCGTCCCGGAGTTCCCTTCTTTGACTGCTTCCTCGTTCAGTACGTACTCGGGCATGGTCCGGCTATTGAGCTTTTCCCACGGCTGCTCCATCTGTGCGCGTAAATTGGTCCCGTTCTTCGTGGTATTGACGAGTACCTCCTCGCTTTTGTAGAAAATCTTCGTTCCGTGACCCTTGTACCCGATAGAGCCGTTTTGACGGCCGCGTTTCGTGGAATTTCCCAGATCGAAGAACGACTCGAGGTCAGCGTGATCCATCCCCTCCCCGTCGTCTTCGATGACAATCTCCGATCCAATCGGTCGGTCTCGGATGGTGATCTCGACTTCCGTCGCACCGGCATCATAACTGTTCGACAGCGACTCGCGGATCACTTCAAGCGGATCCTCAAAGTCGCTAGCGATCTCTAGAAATTCGTTTACTTCGTTGACTTGTGGCGTTTTTGTCGTCGACATTCAGAAGTACCCTCCGAGTGATTCGTTTACAACGCGATGCGCGTGCTGTTGCATCGACTTTTCTCGACCCAATGACTGTTCGATATATGACCTCAACTCTTCCTCTCCCGGTGTTTGGATCGCGGATTGGATCCGTTTTATCTCTTCTTTCTGGATAATCAGGTTGTGCATCGCAACGGCACCGAGTTTGTCTTTCTGGTACTCCACGTTCCCTTCCATCCGATCGACTAACACGTCATCACTACAGACCTGACAGTCGCATTCCGTAAAGTCGACTTCGTCTACGGGTTCTGAGTTGTATAATGACGTATCGTATTTCCCGTTAATGGCGGAGTGAATGTACGATGATGAATCAAACGTGTCTGCACCGACTGCAGCCAAGAGAGGGATCGCACTAGACGAGATCCCGAGTACGTGGAGGGGAAGTTCCTCGAAACCCCAGTCACTAAGCACTTCACGGCAATCACTTACAGCAGTGATCAGTTTTCCCTTATTGTCTTTGAGCGGGACGAGACTCCCGAGGGCGACACCATCGAATTCACGATGAACACGGTCCCGGCCGATGGCTTTCTCAATTTCCGTGAGAAACGTATCGAGCATTGAATAGTTGTACCCATGGAGTGTCAGATACCGCGTGTCGTCTTGGGTAGTTAGGTTGAGGAACTCGTCGACGTTTTCGGCCGTCAGTCGCGCTTTTTCGACACGAGTAGAGTAGTCGTCGTCCGGCTCAATTGGTCGGTCAAGATTTACGAGGACATCTCCCCCCAATCTCCGCTGTATCTCAACGATCGCCTCCTGATCGACGTCCACCTCAAAATTGCTGCCATCTAAAGTACCGTCGCCCAAGAATTTGAATCCACCTGAGTCAAGAAAGAGGGTACCGTTAAAATCGAACACATCGCGTTCCCTGATCGGTGCGGCAATGTAGTCTTCGTACCGTTCTCTCGAGATGCCGTAGTCAGTGAGTGACGCAACGGAGGTCATCACACCATCGAAATACCGACTGTAATCCCCACCGTTTATGACCTCGTCTCCATTCATGAATTCCTTGATTGTCCGGTGGATACCACCGCCGTATAGGCTGGAATCAGTGCCACCGGCATAGAAGTTCACTACCGGTAGCAAATTGGGCGTCTCTAGCTCGGTATCGTTTATACTGATCACCCCACTTCGAGCGTCTCCAGCCTCGTCAATAATCTCAAATATTCCGTCATCAAGGCGCTGTGAGCCAGAGGAGGCCATCAGGCAATCACCGAGGGAACAGTATCCGACCGGACGAAACGCTTCAGCTGTTTCCCCTTCTCCCCGATACCTCCACCTTGGACTGTCAATATGTCGATATCGTATCGGTCAGATAAGTCGTTAACCGCTTCTAGGTACTCCTTCCCCAAGTTTAGGACTACCTCGTCGTATCTCTCTTCTTCGATACGTTTGCGAATGGCACCGGTCACCTCCTCACGGAGTTCCTCAGCACGAGAAGCGGTCATTCGCCGGTCATACGTGGTAATCGTGTCTTCAGCGTCGATAAGTCCGTATTCTGCAGAGAGAATACAAATATCAATGTCGGAATTGAAGGCCTCCTCTCGTTTCGCCTTTTTGATTATTCTGAAGAAGTATCCATCGTAGACGTCTAGTGCCCGTGTCGGCTCTGTCACCTGATTCTTTGTGGCCGAGCAGGACTGTACCAGCAGCGAAGGCATTGAAAGCTTATCCAACGCGGGGGACCTAAAATCTTCCCACGTAGCGGTCCGGCGACTAATTCAAGAAGCACGCTCACTCATACTGCCTCCACAAGAGAGTATTTCTCTCTCTCCGCTGACTATACCAGTCAACCAGGTGTTATTTTTGAGAAAATGGAACCTTAGATAGGCAGTCCATATGTCACAGCCGATGTAATTCGAGCTGTCTGTCGCTCTAGTTGGTCCGAACTCCTCGAAAGGGTTGAGGAATACCTCTAGAAAAGACTCTTGAGAAAACTGGTGCCCTTCCCTGTCACGCTCTCCACTTGCTATGTCGTGTCTACCAGCGCGTTTCACAAACGCTGACTCAGATACCGTTAGACGAGGATCAATAACTGCCCTACTGATGGATGCCCTAGTTGCCTTCAACTACTCTCACATACTCCGGCATCCGAACCGCGATTCAGAGACGAGATGGAATTCCTGCCTGAATCAACGATCTGCCTCATCCTGTCTCAAGCGATCTTCATCAGTGAAGTTCGACATCGTTCCAGTCGAGCGTGCATCACTAATACGCTGAGACGTCGAGTCGTATGCGGCTCTAGCGCCGTCCCCTGAATGAGCCATATCAAGAGATTTGTCTGTATCAATACCCATGCTATCAGCAGTTAGTGTAGCATCTTGGTTCGCGCCGATGAAGAGGAACTCCCATTCATACTCCTGCTGTCTCGTTTCGATCTGCTCCTGGATAACATCCTGTGGCGTTTCGGAGGCGTTCTCCTTACCGTCAGTCAGGATCACGACGATGATCGTCTCGGGTCGGCTCGCAGGGGCGATACCATCGATGAAGCTAGCAGTATCTTCTATGGCAGTCGCAATCGCGTCGTAGAGTGCGGTCCGACCGCTTGGCGTGTACGAATCTTTCGACAACTCGGGAGCGCCTTCGATCGCTGTTCCACGATACGTTATATCGACTGTCGAATGGAAGTCGACGAGAGAAACAGTTGCACTTCCTTCCTCGTTACGCTGATCAGCGAGAAATGTATTGAAACCGCCGATGGTATCCTCTCGAATGGCCGACATTGACCCCGACGAATCAAGGACGAACGTGACATGCGCATTCATGATGCACTCAACTGAGATGGCCTATTCCTAATAAAGAGATATTGATCACACCAACGTAGTGTTCGTAATAAGTTAGCTATCTGAGTCCGTGAGCAAAGGTACGAGCTGTCATTGTCTGCGCAGAGCCTCTTCCGAGTGTAACTAGTGTGTACAGCAGGCCAATCTGAATCAATCTGTCTCAAGTTTCGACAGAGACAGTTATGCGATTCGCTTGTCATCTATGGAGGTCTTACTAGA
Organism: Halorubrum sp. ASP1; assembly: GCF_005435135.1. Taxonomy (NCBI): domain Archaea; kingdom Methanobacteriati; phylum Methanobacteriota; class Halobacteria; order Halobacteriales; family Haloferacaceae; genus Halorubrum; species Halorubrum sp. ASP1. The sequence goes on from NZ_SGUA01000010.1 coordinate 20,547, forward strand.
TTGAATAGTACTAGAGCGGGTTAGACATAATACGAGTTAATTTAAATACGTTTGAGACAGACTCTTGTGTCTAGTTGAGAATGCACGACTGTACTTCATCTTGTGAACTGTGATATGACAGAGAATACCTTCCCAGCCGCCTATCGGCAAGAATACCCAAGCTTAGCGAGAGTGTTCGACGAGAGTGCAGTTGTTAACGACTCTGTATTTACTACGTATTTGCAGGCAAAACGAGACGAACGCCTACTGATAACACTCGTTGAAGATATTTTCAGACTACTTGAGTATTCACTAATCCCAGTTGACTCATGGCACGATGAGTTCGATATTGTAATTCGAAAAGGAGATTCTACGTATCCCATTTATGTGACCCAGGAGGGGAAACCGAGTCTCACCGCATTGCAAGAATTAACGGCCGCCAACACGAGCTCAACGGTCCCACATTCCATCCTTGTCAGCGCTGCCGTACCAACGTCGGAGCGGACAAAACGCGTTGCTAATCATGATGGAGTCAGAGTGATTGATTGTGATGAGTTGCGGGAGCTTGTACAGGGTGCGATTACACGGCTCAGTGAACCGGCACCCTCACCGGAACCTGAGAAACGTAAGTCGTCTACGAATTCGATTAAAACAGGGACCAAAGTTGATCATCAAGAGGGGGCTTCACCTCAAAGTCAGGTCAAAAATCACGAGGTGCCGGATGGCGTTGATAACCCATCTGCTCCGGATTCAACAGCTACGGAAAAAACTCAGCTCACAGACTCCTCTACTTCAGACCAGCCAACTGAGATCGAGCCGGATGTGTCGGAGTCGTCTTCGTTCGTCCGAAGCGTAAAATCAATTGAAGATACGTCACAGCATTCATCACCAGTCATGTTGAAAATTTCTGAACATCTTATGGAAGACAGTCGACGGCACGTTTTTCGAGCAAAGACTGTTGACGGGGAACCGGTGCAGCTTGACGTGTGGGACCGACATTTAGGTGAATTTGACTGGGAGCCAGATACATGGTATCTCTTCGAAGCACTACGTGGCCAGCATTGGACCGTAGACGGTGAAGCAGGAGTCACAGTAAGCACAACACCGCATGTCACCGTTACGCAACGTGATTCGTTACCGGACTCTGACGTGACGACTTGATGGCGGCACCGGCGATACTGTTTTATTTGCTGGTCGGTGACAGGTGGGCAAGCAGTCTGCCGCTCTACCATGGATCCGTTCAAAAATCAGGTTGATGACCGGACTTCATACACGGATCTTGACGAACAGTTCTACGACGCGCGGCTCTCCAAAGACTCGTTGACACAAGGCGATTGGCCGTCACAAATCGACCGGGCCGCGATTGATGTCACATACGGCGTCGCGCTCGGAACCACGGACTCGGCGTTCGATCAGGGGGCGACGATCGGTCGCATGGACTTCGGCACCGCGTGCGGACCGCATTACGTTGACGGGTTACAAGCGCTTGCTGGGGACCAATCAGACCTCCCACAACTCATTAGCGAGCACGACGCAAGCGATATCGGCGACCTGGCCTTCCGGCTAAACGAGCTGCGTGTCGAACTCACGAAGCTCGGGTTAGACGACAGCGAAATCGGAGGTCTCAATCGCGCGACCGAGGCACTCATCGAGAAACTCATCACGCAACATGGCGACGAAGTGTTATCTCGACAGCCACTACAGCAGCCAGAAGCTGTCGCTGACCTACTGTATCAACTGTTCTCCGACCCGGCCGTGACAAACTACGCAGACATTCTCATCGACTCAATCACAGCGGACACTGGAAACAGTATCGGCGGGGATTCCCTGTTAACACACTTAGACCGCCCGCAAATGGTCACGCCGCTGTGGGACCATCAGCGACGCGCCATCACAAACTGGGTTGCCAACGGGACGACCGGATACGTCAACATGGCGACTGCAACCGGGAAAACTGTGCTCGGCCTCGCCGCCATTGCGCACCTGTTCGGCGACTTACACCCTACAGACACGGCTGACATCCCGGCAGCAACACGGTCACCGACGGGCCGTGCAACCGTGCTTATCGTCGCCGGACAGGATTTACTCCTTGAACAGTGGCAAAGCGAGTTCGACGAGCATCTGAACATCCCACGGAGCCGTACCGAAACAGGCAGTGACGGTGACCGGCACATCGAACTGGCGTGGGGCGACATCGAATTCCGCACCGCACAGGAACTCCTCGCAGCCGACCCCGGACTGCACTACGACCTCGTCATTTTAGACGAAGCCCACCGATACAGCAGCGGGCGGCGTGGCAGTCGCGGGTGGCGTGACTTATTCGATGACCTCACGACGAACGCCGACAGCGTCTTGGCGATGTCTGGGTCGATCGATGACGAGTGGCTCGGTGACTCCGGCGTTAAAGACGCGCTCGAATCGAACCTGGCTCAATGTATCGAGTTCGGTATCACCGAAGCCCGCGAGCAGAACGTCATTGCGGATTTCCGGTGGGACGTGTGTTACGCCGCGAGTAACTCCGGCGACACGCTTGCCGGAGTCGCAGACTCGACCACCACGCTCACACCGACATACGACACCGACACGCACAAATTCACGCCGCAGGAACTCTCCGGTGACGTCCCAGCCACCGTCCCGAACACGTTCGAAACGCTCCGTGACCTCCGGTCGTTCGCGCAGAGCAAAGACGGAAAAGACGCGCGGGATCAGTCGGAAGCGTTCGACACGTTCGCCACCGCCGCGTTCTCCCGCCGACCGAAACGCTGGCAACTGAACCCGCCGCACGACACGATCGGGCAACTCCTCACCGAACACGTCCCGGACCGGAAAGCAGTCGTGCTGGTTCAGAGTTACGCGCAAGCCGACGCCGTCTCGGAATATCTTGTCGATTACTTCGACGCGAACACCGTGTACACGCCGGCGAAAGACGAAGCCGCGCCATACGACACGATCACGGCGTTCAAACAAGCAGATGCCGGCGTGCTCGTCGGACCAGGAGACGTGCTCGGCGTCGGCGTTGACCTGCCCGACGCCGGGATTGCCGTGAACCTCGCTAAAGGCGGGGTGAACGCTTCACTCATTCAACGAATCGGCCGGATCCTCCGGAACCCGACCGGTGACAAGCACGCGCACTTCTACCACGTCGTCACCATCCCGGGCGAGACCGACGCGCGAATCCCCGGCGAAGACGGCCGGCGACTCCTCCGCCGCGCCAGCGAATTCCGCGCACTCGGTTCCCGATTCCGTGAACACCCCGGGTTCGTCGCCGTCAGCGACACCACCAGTCAAATACTCCGGGAACTGGAGACTGCCGGAGCACGCGCCACTATCGCCGACAACCGCGACACAAGCGACATGGTTGACGACGACGTCTCCCGCGCTTTGTTAGATGAACTGATCGACGAGATAGAATCGACACTAGACGAAGCTCGGGAGCAACCTGTACTCACAACGTACTGGCAGCCCGAATCGCTCACTCCTGGCATAATGCCCGTCCAAGACTCTGTCAGTCATACCGTTACTCCGGAACCCTCCGAAGCCATCGCCGACTCTACTCCGACACGTCTCACCGTCACTGTAATTGACACCGATGGTGAGGCGATTAAGAACGCCGCAGTCATCGCCGAAACCACCACGGACTCAGCCGAGCAGATTACCGACGCGGACGGCACCGTTACCATCACGCCCCCCACCTCCGGAAGCGACCCGTGCCTGTTCGTTTCCCGGGCCGGATACCAGAACCAAACACACGATATTCCAGGCGAAGAGGACACGGTCACGATCACGCTACCGAATGCAAGCCACACTGCTCTGAGCGCGCACACGGCCGAAAAAACGGCATCCGACACCACCACAGAACCCGCTGAGTCGTCCGACGAGCCGAGAACTCTGAGCAGAGACGAACTCCGTACCGAAATTCAGCGTGTTGACGGTGTCCTTGCCGGATATCCAACCCTCAGTGAGATGGACACACACAGCAGGTACGCGTCCGCACGCTACACGGACGCGTTCGAATCGTGGACCGATGCGCTACACGCCGCCGGAATCGACCCAGACCAACGTGTAATCAGTGACGTACAACGCGTTGCTGACCAAGTCGACGGCGTCCCAACGATGGGAGATATCGCCACGCACAGCCACTTCACACCAGCCACACTCGGCGAACATTTCGGAAGTTTCGACGCCGCGATCGCTGCCGCCGGTGTCCATGACTCGGGACAGTCTCCAACACCGTCGACTAACACTGGCCCCGAACCCACAGAGAGCAACCCTACCACTGCCACACAAGATGTAGACGAGACAGCGGACACAACTAGTACATCGTCCAGTACCTCGAATCCCGACACGACCACCACGAGAACAAGCAGCGAGACCTCAACGCGCGATGACCTTATCAGCGAACTACGGGAGTTAGCCAGCGACTGGGACGAGATCGACCGAAAGCTCCTTTACTCGGTTGGTGATCACCATCCGGACGAGTACAAAGACGCTTTCGGGAGTTTAGACGCCGCACTCGTCAAAGCAGGTGTGGCCGACGAAGACACAGTGGAAACGTTCAAAATAAGTCAATCATCACTAACAGAGGAACAAGAGGAGCTCATCACCGAGCTCCAAAACCTTGCGAGCGACTGGGACAAAATCGATCGAAAACTTCTGTATTCCGTCGGCAGTTACCACCCAGATGAATACGAAGATGCCTTTGGAAGTATAGAGGATGCACTCACCGAAGCAGGACTTGTTGACGCTGAAACAGTAGACAAAGTAAACACGAGAAACTCAAAGCGATCACAACCACCGGATGACCATACCGGTCCGGTCACAGGGACTACCGGGCACCGCGAGACAGACCAACCGGTGTCTGATAAAACGACATCCTCCGCATCCTCGACGGTTTCGCTGCCCGACGGTCGCGTCGACAAAGTAACTATCACCGTCCTCGAAATTGACTCGAATCCCGGTAGCAAACGCGACGCCTGCCTCCAAGTAGAACTCCAAGACGGCAGCGAACTGCCGCTTGACATCTGGACAACACATAACCTCTCGCTGGACTGGACCATCGGGGCCACATACACAATTGAGCAAGCTCGGCACAAAAGATGGGAGACAGATGCCGAGACTGGTCAGGAGCTCAGTAGCACGAAAGATTTCCAAGCCACACGAATCGATATCAGCTCACGTAACGGCAGGTCTGATTCCGGTTCATCGTCATCGCCAAGCGAAGACGCAACATCGAGTAGCGGGGAAACCACCACAAGAAGCAGCGGTACTCCAAGCCGCCGTGACCTCCTTGACGCAGTTCAAAACGTTGCCGAAACACTTGATCGACCGCTCAAGGCGACTGACGTAAGCGACACTACACAGTACTCAGTTAACGATATCACTCGGGTGTTCGGATCCTGGCAGAATGTTCTTGATGCGGCCGGGGTCGACAACGAAGCCCGACTTATTGACGATCTACAACGAGTGGCCAACAAACTCGGTCATCAACCCACCACTGCTGAAATGAACGAACATGGCCATGTGACTGCCGGTACCATCGCCAACTACTTTGATACGTACACCGCAGCCACCGAGCAAGCCTTTGACAAAACGAAATCCTCCCAGCCAACGTCGGAGACCACCACGGAGGACAATTCAGAGACTTCCAACGGTCATGACGTCCCTACAGACACGACTACCAATTCAGGAGAGCTACGAGACGTAAATGGTGTCACTGATAGAATTGAACAATCGCTTCGTCAATCAGGGTTGGATACGCGAAGCGAACTGAAGAAGGCATCAGTAGACGACCTCGCCGAGGTTGACGGAGTCAGCAAACAGGTAGCGATGCGAATCAAACTAGATGTCGGCGGGTAATCAGGAGACGGAAGAAATACAACCACAGAAACATCTCGTAATAACTACTCTAACTTTCTAATGCATTCACCCCAGCGAACACTCGACTCCGCGATTGACCGTGCGGCAGAGATCACTTGGTGGAACCGCCAAATGACTCGACTCGATGAAGTAGTCGGGGATGAGGAAGCGACATCGTTCATCCGGAACGAAATCGTCGAACAAAAGGGCCCATACGTTGAGTTCGTCGACGCTCCGAAGTTCCATGAGCGGTCAGCGGCAGAGTTCCTCAGTGATCTTGACTACAGCGACGAACTCATTGACGCGATCATCGGTGACCTATTTGACGGCGACCCGAGCGGGTCGCTTTACGAACATCAGGCAGAGACGATCGAATCGATTTCGGCTGATTCGAACGACAACGTCTTGGCGGTGCCAACTGCGACGGGGAAGACGGAGTCGTTCTTTTTCCCGATCCTTGATCACTGTATCTCCACGGACGAACCGGGGTTGAAGTCGCTTATTGTCTATCCGATGAAGACTCTCGGTGTCGACCAGCTCAATCGGTTTATTTCATACCTCGATCGGATTAACCGCCACCGTGACCCCGAAGACAGGATCACGATCGGGATTTGGGATTCCGACACACCGACTCGGATAGGCACTCGTGAACACGAAATCGAGGAGGGCTCGTACGTTCGAGGACTCGAATGTCCGCGAGAGGAGGGTGAGAAACTCCGGATGCTCGGCGACATGACGGTGGGGACGGAAGACAACAAATATTCGTGGATCCGGGTAACGCGGGACGCTATCCGAAACGGCGCAGATATCCTGCTCACGAACCCTGAGGCGCTCGACCATATGTTCGTGAGCAACAACTCCGAAACGCGTCAGATACTCGGGGAAGACCCAGGCCAGCATCCCGTGGAGCACGTCGTTTTCGACGAAGCCCACGTTTGGAGCGGCATCTCCGGTGCTTCAGTTCGGCTCCTTTCGGAGCGGCTCAAATCGTTTTACGCCGAGAGAGATCCCCAGATCACGATGGTCTCTGCCACCGTGGACAACCCTAGGGAACTCGCACACAAACTCACTGGAACGCCAGAAGCCGAAATCAACGCAATCGATTTCACGCCGCGGAAGTTCCCGATCCAATCATCGCCCTCGTTCGATCGGTTTGCGCCGTGTGACCTCGGTGAGATCGCCGCTGTACTCGCCCTTGCCGACCTCGGTGAATCTACCCTCGATGACCTCGCCGAAGCCGGCCTCAAGGATGCATACGAAACGGTCAGTGAAGTCGGTCTCGTGTCTGTCAGTGCTGCGGATGTCGTAACTCTTCCAACAAGCCTCGATTGGGTTCGGAACCCTCTCACTGACGAAGTGGATGCTCTCCTCGCGGACGACACGTTCGACTCGGTGGCGGAGATTGCATCCACTGAATCCGGGCAGAACCATCTTGCCGACACGCTGCTTGAGACCGGCGGCCTCGATAGCGAGTGGTTCGATTTCGTCAGCTCGCAGGTCCCCGAGGCTGCGGCGTTCGCTAGCTGGTTCGACGAAGGGACGACCGGCGACGTCGGGTTCAGACACTATGACGGACTCCTCGCAGAGCTCGCCGACGAAGGTGTCGACGAGACTGCCGGAGTGCTGGACGCGGTGATGGCGTTCGGCCGCCTTGCGGGGATGGTGACGGAGAAGTACCACGTCTTCCTGAAGCCGCCGACCCAGGCTTACCTCTGTGAGTCTTGCAGCGACGTTACGCGGGATAAACACTGCACGTCGTGCGATACACGAAATGCGGAGATCCAGTTCTGTAAGCGGTGTCACTATCCGTTTGTCGAACACGATACGGCCGACGACGAGGAGAGCTTCCGACCGTTCGACCATGCCGCCCCCGTCGACGACTGCCCGGGCTGTGGTCAGTGGCCCCGGCTCACAGATATCGGCGTGCCAACGACCAGCCTCCTGTCGTACATGTTGACGGAGGTTTGCCGAACGAGCCCGTCGAAGAAGACGCTCGTCTTCTCGGACTCCCATAGCGCCGCCGAATCTGTCGGTGACAGTATCATCGGGACAGAGTACGGCTTGATGGCCGAAACGCTCTACGTACAACATCTGATCGAGAACGGGGGCAGCGCTGGCAACTACGAGGCGTTCCGTGCAGTCGCCGACGAGCTCCGAGAAGCGTACTGGGAGCCGCTCATCCAGAACGAGATCGACGAGGACGGGACGGCGTACAACTTCCTCCGTACGCTTCTCGACGATATCGAAGCTCACGCGATGCTTCACAACGCGGAAAACCTCCTCGATAGTGCCCTCGTCACCGCGGAGCCTGTCATCCAGTTCGACGACCCGGTCGAACGGGTCGTCGCGCACGAGGCTTACAAGCTGTTCGTGAAGGATCCTCGGGTGGGTTTCTCGAAGAACACCATCGACATCGAAGGGCTCTCGCTCCCCAAGATCGCCGAACGAATTTCGTCGCGCTCTGGCTACGATACCGAAACCGTCCATAATGTCCTCCCTGAAGTTCTTGATGCATTGCTCGACGACTCGATCGTCGTCGAGCAATCGTGGGAAGAGGTGAGGCAGACGATAGCGAACGCGAACGTCAGTGAGGACCGGAAAGAGGAAACCGTTGAATACGTTGAACGAGTCCGCGACGAGTTCAACGAGGCCGGAATTCGTGACGAGGAGTCAGAAACGGGAATTCTCACCCGCGTTGTGCGCCGCGACAATTCGACGCTTACGCTCTTAGAGCGGGCGTCATTCTGTACGGACTGCTACCGCTCGTACCCCGTCGGAGACGCCTCACTCTCGGAATGTCCCGACTGTGAGACCCCGATCGAATCATACCAGCGGTTCACTCGTGACGAGGACGGAACGCTCGTCGTCGACCCTGGATATGCGGACGTCGACTCCGGCTGGTCGTATGCCGTCGACCACTGGGCTCACGATATCACGACGCCGATAAGGAATGGAGCCGATCCCGAGTTCATCAGTGTCGGTATTCACAAGGGAAACGTTCCACACACGCTTCGCGGAGCGATCGAGGAGGGATTCCGTAAAGACGACCCAGATGTTAATATCGTCAGCGCGACGCCGACGATGGAACTGGGGGTCGACATCGGTAGCCTCGATACTGTCGCCCAAGTGGGTATTCCACCAACGCTTACGAACTACGTCCAGCGAAGCGGTCGAACCGGCCGGACCCGCGGGAGTTCCTCACTGGTCGCCACCGCCATTCGGGGTGAACACCCGGTGGACGGGCACTACTACGGGAATCTCGAAACGTTCCTTGATGACTTCGAACCCGTCCGTGTCCCTGACCCTTACGAGTTCGAGGAGCTCCTCGCTGGCCACGTCGTGACTGAAACGTTCGCGTATCTAGCCCGCAACCCACACCCATCCAACGTTTTCGAGAGGAAATACCTCCTAAACGAGACCAACCAGAACTTGGACGCGTTCGTCCACAGTGTTGAGGAGAGCCTCGATATTCTCCAAGAGTTCCTGCTTGCGGAACGCCGAGAAGCACTTGAGCGACATCTGCGGTCCATCTTCGGTCAACGGGGCATCGACGCGTTCGAGTCCGTGTTCGTCGACAGTGGACCTCTTTCGATGCCTCACCGTATCGAGAAAACGTTCTCACAGATCATATCGATGTCGGGGTCGGCGGAGACCAACAAGGCGTTCACCGAATCGAACAACCGCCTCGATCAGTGGCTGGGCCGCCTCGGTTATCTAGCGAACTACCGCAGCTTCGGCCAGCAGTTCCCCGTGAAGTTCTCGGGGCGTTCGGAGGGGATCGAGTTCGAAGGGTCCGGTCGACTCTACGATATGTTCCCCGGCCCGGAGAATGACTTGGGATCGCTCGTCACCCTCCACGGTACGGACTATATCGTGGATGATGTCCGCGGAAGTTCGACGCCGCTCACGACGGTTATGGTGTGTACGAACGAAGACTGTGAGCGTCCGTTCGAAAGCTACGAACTTGACACGGAGCGGTGTCCGTACTGTGATACTCCCCTCGAAGAAACGAACGTTCATGGGGTGAGTTCGGTCGAGTGTAAACCGGCACGTGGCGGACAGAAGCGGTACAATACTCGGGGACTGATGACGACCGCCGTCTCCGATAGCGACGTTCCCCCCCAAAAGACAGCCTCGATGACTGTGTTCGGACTGGACTGCGAGGCGAGCTACGGGGAACTCGACGTGACGGACTTCGTGTACGCGTTTGAGCGCCGCCACTCGTCGAGTCCTGATAAGTCGGTCCTCCGATCACAAGCCCTCATCGAGCGCGATCCGTCTTCGTCGTCACCCGTCAGTGGTAAGTCGTGGGAGGATCGCCTCGAAGAAAGCGAGACCGAAGAGTACGCACCGGTCGGCCAACAGTATCACACGCAGGGTCTGACTCTCGAGTTCGACCAGAATGACGTTGCCGGCCGACTCGATGTCGGTGACGATGTGGAGATATGGCCACAGGCGCTCGTTAGCCTGAAGCAGGCCCTAGAGAAAGCGATTGCCGTCGTTGCACAATGCGAACGGTCGGATTTCCGAGTCGATACAGACAAGACTGAATCGACGATCACCGTTCACGTCGTGGATAGCCGCCAGGGTGGGAACGGGATCGCTTGGCAGGTCTGGAACGCGCTCGATGACATCCAGGCCCGGGTCCGAGAGGTCGCCGACTGCGATCGATGCGAGGACTACTGTGACGAGTGCTTACTCCTTTCGCGCACGCCTGCCTACTACCTCGAGAACGACTTACTCGATAATCAGGTGCTCAGTAGCCTAATCATCGTTCCCTCCAACGCATGACGGAGCCATCGACGTTCAAGCGGCTCAGGAACGCCGATATCGCGGCCATCTACGACGACACCGGACAAACGTACTGGTGGATGCTTCGATCGCTCCCGGCCATCAACTACCTAGGGTTTCAGACGTTCACCTACCCTACGTCGTGGCGCTCACTCAACACCGGTGGGGAGTTCCCGTCGTACACGCACCAGTACGACTACCTCGACTACGACTACAAAGTCCTCGGCCAACTCGAGGAGGACGCGTTTCGCAACGATTTGGTCGTCACGACGAGCGAGTATTATGAGAGCGAAACTGAGTACTCAATCGATCATCTAATCAGCCGCTACGCAGCTCGTCCAGAGACGCTCATCGTGGTCACTGACTCACGTCGGTTCACGCCACGCGGTGGACAGCGTCCGCTCTACCAGGAACAGTTCGTCGAAAACGTTGGCTCCTATCAGCGTCTGTACACCGGATTCGAGCAGGTGTATAAGAACGCCGGGTGGGACCTCCCGCTACTGGACACAAAGAATCTCTTCATCCACGACAACGCGAACCTCTATGAGTTCATCACCGGGGAGGAACTCGAGGATACCGAAGACCTGTTCAAAGTTCTTCCCGATGCACCGTTCCTGCCGCTCTACGCAGTATTCGGGCAGATATTTGCGCGACCAGACGAGTACGGCTCCGTTCCACTCGACGAGGACGACGTGACGGGTCTCGAACGGTGGCTACGCAGGCGCATTGAGTGGGACCGGGAAACCGCGTCCGATGTCGCTCGAAGCCTCAACCGTGCGGTGAGCGACGATGGACAGACGTTTGACCCGTCTTACGCGGCACGGACGCCGGTAGTGAAGAACGCCGCAGACAGAGCGGCCGAGATTGACCCCGACGAATCATCAATTCATAAACGATACCATGCCTGGTTACAACAGCCTAACAGATGAGTAGTAGCGAAGGATATCTCCTCAACGCGATTCAGACGCCAGGGCCACTCCTCCCGGTATATCGATCGATCAGTCAGGGGAGCGAGACGAAGTCTCACATCAAGAGCGACACCCAAATCGATTCTGGGCTTGATTCCATCCTAGACGGGCTTCGGCTCCTCCGCATGATCGGCAAAGAGGAGGAAGCGTACTACGCTCGTGAGTATGAGTGGGATGTCGGAGACGAGCGCTGGAACTTCCGACTAACCGTACTCCACAACCTTGTACAGGAGTGCCAGTCGAATGACTGGGGCAAGCAAGCCGCTGTCTTGCTCAATTACAAGTTCTTACTCGACAAGGACATCCAGCATTTCGAAAATAACGAAGAACCGATCTACACCGATATCGACGACTGGTACGCCGAAATCAATTATCGGCCACAGTCCCAGCAGGGATTAATAATGCATAATGATAACAAGTTCGCAAACTGGACGCGCATCGTCCATTTCCTCGGACTGGTACACAAAGTGAGTGGCCGGGAGCATACTGTCTACCCTGATCCAGCATTAATTCGATACTCACTTGATCTCGCTGCTGAAGACAGTGCGATAAATATCGATGGGACACCCGGCATCGTGATTGAGCAGTATCTCCGCTGGCTCCGTGAGAATCTGCTCTATGTCGAAACGACGTCTGACGGTGCGATCCCAGAAGGGATTGCTCGTGTCCTGTTCGAACTCATCCGAGATGATGAAATACGGATCGTTGAGTACGGTGATGCCGGCGCCGTTACCCTTGGCGGTATCCCTCCGTATGATGGAATTGATAGCCAAGCAAACGCGATTAAATTGATCTAAGATGAGTACGATTCAGCAAGACTCGGAGCTTCAGTGCCCGCACTTCGAGGCAGTCGACGAGAAGACGCTCCGACAATTGTTCTCGAAAGTCGCAGCGGTACGCTCAGACAACAAAGACCTGTTCGAGTTCACACACCGGCCGATCGAGGTATTCCGGTCGCCGCAGGGGACTCGATCAGAAGAGGAAGTCGTCGGAGAGAAGGAAGTGTACCGCGAGTTCACCGACCAGCGAGTCGGGAATTTCTCGGTCGTTATCGAGGGAGAGGTAGGGACCGGGAAGTCAGAGTTGTGTGCTTTCTTATCACACCAACTTGAGGAAGACGGTCGACCGATCCTGCACGTCGACAAGGACGACGACCTGATGACGCTCCTCTCGGAACGAATCCCGGAGTTCTACGAGAAGCACTTCGACGAAGAACTGCCCGGCGCATCGAATTTTCAGCAGCTCCGGGAGGACCTCAAGAAAAACGCGAGTGTTGTCGCCAACAACGCAACATCCGGCGCGATTCTCAACCTCAGTGCGCGCGGCAACGAAGTTGACGCACAGGGGAAAGAAGAAAAGATCCGAGAATTTGTTCAGGACCAACTCTCACTTCTCGTCGAGAAGGGTGAATACGCGAAAGAGATCAAGTTTGTTACCGAGCAAGCGTACCGCCGGAACGATTTCCTGCAGGTCATTGAGGATTCTATTGATGTCGAAGACGCCGTTGAAGCGTTCAACGAGGAACTCTGGCGGGAGATCCGGGAGCGCTACCAGACGGCATCCCTCGGCGATGTTCTTGAGCGGGTGGGGGACCGGTTCACGGATACGCGCCCAGTAATCATCTTCGAGGACTTCGCTATCACGGCAATGGAGGGGAAGCGGCTCCGGAACTACATGGAACGTGATAAACCAAGCGACAATTGGGACTTCGTGGTCGCTGGCACTCGAGACTCAACGGACGTTCTACACACGCAGACTGCTGAGGACCGTTTCGAATTTTATCGAACGAACCGCCAGAACTCGAACAGCGTCCTCTTCCTCGACGAGGACTCCGCTGTCGACTTCATCCGGCCGTACCTCGGCTACTTCAAGTCCTTCGACGGGAGCGTGGAGTACGACCGTAGTGGAGATGGGCTCGACCTCTCGTTGAATCCCGCTCCTTCTGAGTCAATCTGTGACGACTGCGGGTTCTGTGATGAGTCATTCCGAGACCTCTTCCCGTTCAACGAGCCGTTCCTCGAACGCGTCTATGCTGGGCTTCAAGACGACGAGCAGTCCCCGAGAGAGTACGTTATGGCCGTATTCGATGTGCTCCGTGATTACTACGAAGGGTACGTCGACGCCCCGTCGAGTGCTGACCGTCTAACAGTGTTAACTAACAATGTTGATCCAGCCACCCCAATCTATGAGAGCGCAGAATCTCTCGCAAACCTTGCGCGGTGGTACGGAGTTCCGACAACTGACGGGATCAAAGTCGACGCTAGGTTCGTCGACGCCTTCGGAGAATCTGAAGCAGTGGAGGGAACTGACGGGGTCACTCGTTCGGATGGTTTCGTCACAGTCCCGACTGATATCGGGTCCCCGGGTCCAACCGGACCGGGACCTACAGGGCCGGGACCTACGGGACCGGAACCTCCTGAACCGCCACAGCTCAGCAAAGCCGAACGGTTAATCCAAGACCTCCGACCGAACGTCCAGCCGTGGCAGAGCAATCCGGGGGAGTTCTCTGATATCACCCGATACCTCCGTATCGGGCTGACCGATTCGATCAAACATCTCACCAACGACTTGGAACTGTTCGATGGGATGGGACTGCGGTATAATTTGAGCAGCCAGAAGGATCCGTTCGTCTTTGCGAGTCAACAGCGGTCGCCTGATGACGATCAGATCGTGATCGATCCACAAGAGTTCCGGCTATCCGATCTGAAAAAACTCCTCAAGTTCGGGATCTACCGGGAGGAAGAGAAATCACAGGCGGACTTCGACGAGTTGCTCAGAGGCCTTGGAACACAGTTGACAGGGTATGCACGACAGTGGCAGCAGGAGATCGTCGAACATCATCTTCGTTCGGACCTGAAATTCTTCAAAAAGAACGCAGATCACACATTCGAGGATTTCGCTCTCGCGGGCTACGCGTACGTGGTTCTTCTAAGTTCTCCGTTCGAGGAAGTCACCGCCGAGCGACTGAGTGAGCGATTCAGCGAATCTGGCTCCTACACGCTTGATTCGGAACTTCGAGAAGCACTGAGGCAAGAGGTCTCGAAAGATGGGTTCGATGACCTCGTCAAGTTCATGAACCAAGCCGACCGGTTCGAGGAGATGGTCAGTGCCTTTTATGGCGCTAACGCGAACACGCTCGATGTGGCTCGTGTCCGTGAGCGGCTCGAAGAGCATCCTCCTACTGCCGTCTTCGAAGGGCTTGGTCGAGGTCGAATCCAGCGTGTCTCGTCTCGTGTGCGCTTCGATACGGACAGCAAGATTCGGGATATTGCGGATATCTCGTACGACCTCAACCAATTGTTCGAAGAGATGGAAGGCGAGTATAGAGAGGAGACGGTCACCACAGTCTCCGACGAACTCGCCTCAGTCTCTATCTCGAATATCGATGGTATTCTCGAAACGCTCCGGACGTATGACCACGTGGACACCGACATGGTCGAGTCACTCGGTAAGTTCGTGGCGTTAGATCAGCAAGCTATCGACGAGGCGGCGGACGCCGCTCGTCTCGCTGGTGACCTTGAGAACAGATCGGCTGACGAACGGCTACAAGCGATACTGATCAGCATGAAACTCACGAAAACCAACGTCTACGAGCGTTACGACGATATTTCGATTGTCGGCGGTGGCACCGAATCCGACTTTGCAAAGAACTTCCTCGAGATCGGAGGCTACTATGTCGACTGACAGTGAGTCGCTCGAAGCCAAGCTACAAAGCGTACAGAAGCAGTATCGACGTCAGCATCTCGCTGACGAACTGGACGAACTAGCGGAGACGATGGAGGAAACACTCCTCCAGCGTGAACTCGCAAGTGCGTTCTTCGACGAACGTGTCGACATCGACACCTCGGCACGCCAGTCTGTCGACGAGGTCATGGATTTGCTCGAACGCGGGGAATACGAAACCATTGAGGAACGTCTCCCGGCGCTCGAATCAGAGGTAGAGAGTGCAGAGACGACAGTACAGAACCGGATTCAGGAGCTTCGACTGAAGCACAATTCAACGGTTACCGCGATGCAGCGGTTGAACGACCGGGTTGAGCGCGTCAACGAGTTACGCCTCCGGGCGCTTGGCGGTCTCCTTGACGACTGGCGGTGGAAGGAGCACGTCTATTCGGAGGAGGACGTGAAGTTTGAAGAGTTAGCTCAGAATGCCCGCGAATACGGTCAGGAGATGCGTGAGGCGTTTGATGAACTTCAAGAGACGCTGTTTGGCCACTATCCTCCGGATATCAGGTCGTTGATTGAGCGGATGATCGACGACGAACGCCTCTCGTACGCCGATCTACAGCCCGAACAGCGGACGCTGCTCGCTGAGTCAGATATCGGCGAATATATTGAGCTGACACTCTCGTAGTCTCTTTCTCTCCCCTCGTTACGAGGTGTTAGTAAGCTTGAAGAACGGGCGGGTGAACGACAATAGTATCCCGTTCTTCTCATGCAATTCGTAGACCGGAACACGAAGTCATCTCGGCTGAACGATGATATTCAGCCGCTGATCGAGGCGATACTTCAGAACCGCCGAATCTTCAGGGCGGATCAGGAAGACCCTCCGTTCGTCACCGAGGCGCTCAAGTACAGGCGTGAGCGGCAGAAGAGACGACAGACGAGCCCGTACACCGGGTCTGATGAGTTTGTTCAAGGGATCATCGACCTGTTTGGATTCGATCCACTAGACTTCCAAGTCGAGAGTTGGCAGACGGTCGATGAACTCGACCGGGAACGGCGAGAGTCGAATCAGAACAAGGCTGCCGTGTTTTCTGCACCTACCGGATTCGGCAAGACGGAGGCGTTCCTGGGTCCACTCTACCAGCTGCTTCGTGATGGACGTCAGGAGTCGACGGCCATCGTCTACCCGAGTCGGGCGTTGCTACAGGATCAACTGGGTCGTGTCCTCGAACATATCCACCAGATCAATTCAAACACCGATGATCAGCTCTCTGTTGGTGTCTACGTCGGTGGCATGCCGTACAAAATGAATGAGGTCGAGGGCGACCGGACCTTCTTCACTGGTGATAGCGGCCGCCCTCGGTTCAAACTAGCCAACTGCTGGTGTGGCGAGGAAGGCAGTCCGAACGCGTTCGAGTACCACGGAACTTCCCAGAGTTACACGCTCCGTTGTGAGGCCAACCCGGACCACTCGTTCACCGATCGTGAGCTGATCTTGTCGCGCCACGACATGGTGTTCAACAACCGGCCCGACATCGTTCTCACAACACTTGAGTCACTGGAAGGGTTCGCTCTCAAGCCACACTATTCGCTGGTCGATGACTTCGAAACAATCGTCCTAGACGAGGTCCACATGAACACCCAGATTCGAGGGGCTCATGCGTCGAAGATCATCGAGAACGTCAACGCGATTACCGAGCAGCCCATCCTCTGGTTGGGGTCGAGTGCAACCATCGACAATGCGGCTCGATTCGGAAAGCACCTCTTCGGTGTGTCGAACGACGACATCCGCACCGTTGAACCTGGCGCATCCGATTTCGATGAGGACCACAACGATTACGAACACTACTACTTCATGCTCGCCGCACCTGACGGGCCGGGGGCGTCGTCGATGTCGATCCAACAGCACCTTCTCCTCGGACACAGCCTCCTTGAGAAGTCCTCCGGAGAGCGTGGGAAGATGCTCGCCTTCATCGATAGTATCTCTCAAATCAATCAAAAATACACGCAGCTCCTCGACGCGGACCACAACCGAGAGCTCTGGCGCTACCACCTCGGCGACGGCGACGATGATGTCGAAGACTGGGCGGCCGTTGCTGAGGCGATGGATCACAGGTTCCTTAACGAGCACCTCTCGTTCATGCCGGTCTCTGCCGAACACGGTTTTGACTCGGGGGACGTTGGTGCCAGCGACGTCCTTCTATCCACGTCGTTCTTAGAAGTTGGAATCGACGTCGGCGAAATTAAGACGATTACACAGTACAGGACGCCTTGGGATCTTTCCTCGTTCAAACAGCGTGCCGGCCGCGCCGCGCGTAAGGAGGGAATGGATTCACACATCGCGGTGATGCTCTCGAGTCTCACCGGGGATTCAAACATGTTTTACCGGGCGGACCGGTTCCTCGACTCTGATATCCGTACACCGCTCAAGACAGACAACGATGTCATTGAATGGGTCCACTCACGGTTCCGTGAGTACTACGAGGTGTCTCTCGGAATCGAAGACCAGCCCAATCTCACCCTTCGTGACCCCGGTGAACAGTTCCTCGACGAATATCTCGGCGATCGACTCGAGTTCGACGCCTACCGTGATCTACTGCTTTCGCCAGGGGAATTCTTTGACGAGGAGTTCGGAGTTGACGTCGCTCCCCAGCCCTTACTCTCAGAGGAACTCGTAGGCGAGGCGCGTACGGCGCTCAGGTCACATCTCGAAGACCAGCGCGAGACGTTCGAGGAGATTGAGTCATTCTTCGAGCTCGATGACGGAAACGTAGTACGGGGCGAGGAAACGGTCAACACCTATGTCCACAAGGTCCAAGATCAGGTACTCGAACTGATCAACGCCTTCTCCGGGCAGGTGTCGGGCTATGAGGACGAACTCGAGGCGCTCGGGGAAACGGGATACGAGGAGGAAGTAGCATCCCTCGAATCGAGTTTAGCAGACCTTCGAGAGACTGCGTCGGAAATCCCTGAGGGAGATACGCAGACCAAGATACGACATTTCGATGACTTACTGGCGGACCTGTTCAGCCTGACTGGTCCGCTGATGAAATTCCGGAGCCGGCTTGATCGTGCTACAGATCGGACGATTCCACAAGTTCGGACAGACAGGCTCAGTGACGTACAAGACGCGGCTATGCAGCTCGACAGTCTAAGCGACGATGAACGGATCAAGGATTACTACCGCACACAGAAACGCATCCACTACCTCATTGAGGCACTCGACGAATTAGAGGAATACGTCGCGTTTAGCAACCCGCACCTCAGTCTATACGCCGTCAAGCGGCTCCTCCGCGGTGCGTATTACTTCGAGCAGTATCTCGGCGTGAACGACCGTAGCCTCGGAGAGGTTTGGTACATCCCTCAAAACTACTTCGGTGGTGCTGGGCGCTTCTTTAGCGTCTTCAATCCCGATAACAGCGACAGCACTGATGAGTCAATCGACAAGCTCGTGAGTACCTACACGCCGTATCGGTCGGAGTACCAATCGGAGACGAACCAGATGTACGCGTTCCTACCGCGTACTCGCGTTACAGAAGACGGCGTCGAACTGGACTACTCCCAGCACGTCAGTGGAGAGATTCAGGACGGCATCCTCATCCCTGATTCAATCGAGCTGTCCGCGATGGCCGATCTGAGTGAGGATGCGATGAATATCGTCCGGTACTGCCCCGTCTGCTACCAGATAATCACCGATATCGATAACTGCCTACGTCACAACAAAAGTGAACTGGGGAAAATCCATTCGAACCCCCAGGTGAGTACGAACGTCGAACTCCGCTCGGAAACGGAGCGGGCGGGTTCGGTAACGCTTGCGGACGTCTCCTCGGAGGTAACACTTGATGGAGTTACGTTGAGTATTCGTCCTGCTCAGTCATGGGGGACAGAGGTGAGTTTCGATCAGCGGGACCCGTTCGAGGTAGAACTCGACAGCCCGGAAGAGAAACTCGGCTTCCAAATCGACACTCGAGGACTCGTGTTCGATCTCGAGTCGTTCCTTGGGAGAGTTGCCGACGACGACGTTCGTTCGCTCGTCGAACGCTACCACGAGTTTGAGGAGATGGACTACGAGTACGTCGCGTATCACACGGCAGCACATTTCTATCTCCAGATCGTCTCGGATATCAGCGCGGTTAACACCTCGATGCTGTTCTACGGCTTCGACCGCGATGCAGGCGAGGTGTACATCTTCGAACGAACAGAGGGCGGCCAGGGAGTTGTCGACTTGGTCTTCGACGACCTATCGAACGATCCCGGGACAGTGCTGGAAGCGATTAATCGGGTCGGATACAACTCACAAGTTATCAACGAACGCCTGTGGGCGAGTGAATCCTTCGTCGACCAGCTCTGTACATCGACCGCAGAACCCGATGTTGAGTCGGCGGTCAGAGAAGCACTCGATACCCCATTCGAGTCAGTGGTGGATCGGGTCGTTCAAGAAGTCCTGTCCAGCGTTGACAAAGCCGAACAGTTCGCAATCGACGAGGAAATCGAAGCTACCGACGCGTTTCGAGTCAAGCAGACGATCGCTCAGAAGCAGGTGGACGGGGTAGACGAGTTCCCCGATACCACCGTCGATGCGCTAAGTGTCGATCTCTCTGATGTCGACCGAGCTAAGACGGTGTTCTTCTCCCCCGATATCGACGGCTGCGTGGAGAATCTCCATCTAGGGGAGTGTATCGCTGCGACGGATCAGAGTGACTCACTCAGTTACGTCCTGCTCGAGGCCCTTCGAGAGGATATTACGGAAACAGTACCTGCAGACCAGACTAGCACCGAGATGTTCGACCGAGAACTTCCCCCAGCAGGTGAATTCGATGACAAGAGCGTTTTCCTTACCTTCTGAGAGCCTCTCGTACTTCATCGGGTTCACGCTGCTGCACTGCGACCCTGTCGTCGTGGTCTCGCCCTGGCTGAGCGACGTCTCCCTCAGTCTCCCGATCAACGACCGGTTCGAGTCTCGGGAAGTGTCTCTCGTTGAAGCGCTGGAAACGCTCTCAGAGAAGGAAATCCATCTTCTGGTGCGTTCTGGAGAGTCACACAACGATTACATCAAACGGAGACTCCCCGAGCACGTCCACGTTCAGGAAATTGACGGCCTCCACGCGAAAGCTGTTATCTCGGACTCGTTCGTCTACCTCGGCTCGGCAAATATCACACGTGGCGGCCTCACCCTCAATCGGGAACTCTGTGAGGTAATCGAGAACGAGTACGGTTCGGCGATAGAATATGTCAAATCAACGCTCAATATTGTTGTGTGACGGCTGTATTTGAGTCTATTAAACATATGACATAAATAGCCAAGCTAGGTTGCGTCGGAGGCGAGTGCTTATTCTATGAATCAATACAATATAGCTCAGTAAATACGGTCAAAAACTACCAAGTTAATATTTAGTTTTCACAAGGACGATAATAAATTGGTGTAGAAAACCCGTATGCGCCATCAGTCGTCGTGAGCTCTGGCTCGCCTCCCCAAACAAGCTCGGAATGGTTTTGCACGAGCTCTCTCATCTTGAGTACAGCATCTCGACATCCCGGACTAATATCACGCAATAGCGTCACATGTTGTTGGGCGGCCCTATTCCCGCTGCGTATCCGCTTTATTAATTCAGGGGGTTCGGTCGAATAGTGTTCATAAGCTGCCTCAGCATCACTACTCCCGACGTATAGTGATAATTCAACAGCATCATGCTCGTTATTCCCTACTTGATGTTCCCAAAAAATCATTTGTCGGACAGCAATGCTGAGGTCAAGATATCCTAGGTCAAGTAAATGCCCACTAACTACGAGATCACGGTCTTTTGATTCTAGGGTTGTGGAATCTCCATTAATTGCAGATTCTAGTGCTTTATTGAACTCATCTTCACTAAACGGAAATCGGATGTGAGGACGAAGAAAACAGTCATTCTCAACAAGCTGATCAAATTGTTTTCGCTGTTTTTTCACATATTCGCCACGACTGAGTTCTTGATCGTTGGAATCCATCGCACCACCCTCTGAGGGATCATTATTTTTCATAGAATATAGTTCAAGTGAACAATAAAAATACCTATCGTTTTGAATCAACCATCTGTAATGAATCGTTAAGTAGAAGAATCGAGTCGCCGAATCTCATCGACGACCGAGAGGTCTTTTGGGTGAACAATTGTGATCGTCCACTCCTCACCCTTCGCGGCTTTGAGAACCTCGTTGATATCGTCCGCGAAATCAAGCAAGTCATCTCGGTCAGTCGTGGCAAACACGCCCGAACTCTCCTCAGCCTCTGCGGACCAGAGCGCAGCATCGCCAACGACGCTTCGGTCCTTGTCGTTCGGAATAACGTCCTGCAACGCGAACAGGACGGTTAATCCTGGCTGTTGGTCGAACAAGCCGTCCGGAACGACTTCATCGGCAAGATAGCTAAGCCGACGTTCGATCGAACGGAGTGCATGGCGGAGGTCACGGAGGATCTTACGCCGGTCATCCAATTGAGCAAGCTTCATCTGGATGTTTCGTACGTGCCGTTCATCGTTCGTTTGAAAATATGGACGCCGTGAGGCCGGGTCATACTCATCAATGTCTTCCGTGTCGTCGATGAGATACGCGAGGAAGTCCTCGTAGATGTGTTCACGGCGTTCCCGGACCTCCTCGAGTTCGTTAGCGACGGTCACTCCGACGACGATCTCGACGTCGTCGCTATCAATCAACGGAGACGTGTGGTCGCGTTCAATAACCCGCTGGGCGTAGTTGAGGAGGACACTCGTGTCAACGAAGACGTTGTCGGGACTCAGTGTCCCCACCCCTGCTTCGTCATCTCCGATACCGGGCATGCTCTCTCATTCGAGATACTGTGTTGATAAATCGCATAGTCTTTCGGACAGGACACTATCGTCGATCGGTTCGTAATCGCCCGGCGCCGGGAGAAGGTCGACCGAAGCGAGATCGGCCGCGATTGTGCTTCGTTCGTCGAGGACGCGATCGTCAAAATCTTCGAAGGCGGCGAGCTGCTCTGCCCGCAGATCGTCGGCCTGTGTGCCACTCGCGGTGTCTATTGAGATGAGGAGACAGGGATACTTCCACACGTAGTAATAAAAGAAGTCCTGAAGACGTTCGATGGCCGACCGGTGCTCAGGAGTGAGATCAGCCGTCGAATGCTGATCGAGTCGCATCACGGCGTCCTCAATGAGGTCAGTTCCCTCAACGACGACATCGAGAGTCTGACTGAGGTCGTCGTGGCGACCAATATAGTAATGGAGGTCAGAAATCGAGAGCTCGATAGACTCCCGAATTGAAGCGATTGACCGTTCCGGGGTACTGCCCTCGATGATGGCATCGATAGCGTCGACGAGGTCCGCGAGATGCGTCCGGAGATGCGTGCTCTCGATGTACAGAAGACGGTACTCGTCGGGAGCCGTCTCTTGGTAGAAGTTCTGGAGGAATCGCATCGTCTGTTGGTGCCAGAGGTCGGGGATCTCTTGGCGGTAGAACGACAGCAGATCGCTTCGGGAGACGTACGCTTCGAGGTCGGACGATGGCTCCGAGTCGAATTTCTCCCCTGACGAGTCGGTAAATAGAATCGGATCGACCGTGCTAACGCTTTCAATCACGTCCTCAGAATCTGTTTCCGGAACTGACGGACTGCTTGGTCCTGTCGGTCCGTCAGCGGTTTGGAGTGCATTCGGACCGATCGACCGATCAGGGACGACAGCACCGGCGAGATACCAGCTATGAGTGACCGGGATCTCGAACTCGTCGATTGCGAAGAACAGGAGCTTCTGTATTTTCGTCTTGTTCGCGTAGCTCTTATCGATTTCCGGGAGTGAATCTATCGCCTCTCCGAGGACATCGAGAAGCTGATCAACGAGTTCGGATTCAGTTTCAGTGAGGTCAATCATCAGTTCTCGACGGTAGTGGCGTTTGTGCCGATAATCGCAGTGAGGGTATGTAGCAGTATATCTCTTCGGTCGTCTAGTCATTCTGATCGGAGGTTTTCGGGCAGGTACCGTTCAGTCAGTCTAGAGCGCATATCCCATTTAAATTGACACCTGACGAAACCCGCTAGTTTTTGACGGCCAGTCTTCTGGCGGGTGGATTATCACCCTGACACGTGTAACGAGAGTATGGCTTCCACATCACCGCTTAATGTCGAATACTGGGCTCTCCAGTACTCTGCTCAACAAGATGACACTGCGACATACACAAACGTAATTCGAGATCGTACGGACGCTCTTGAGCGCGCACGGGCCCTCTGGGATTGGAAAGACCTCAGTCGCGGGGTTGATATCGATGATGTTACCGATGTCCTCACGACTGATGAGCTGATCGACCTTCTTGAAGACAGTCCCGGTGATGCGGTCGGCAAGTTAGCCGACTTACTCGTGGAGCGCGGCGCACTTGCAAACCGGACCGTCGTCACTCCCGCGTTTCTCCTCCATCTCGCTGACAGCGGTCCCGTCCAATACTCCGTTCGCTTCCCGATTTTTGATGTTCGATGCTGGGTCGCGTACGTCTACCTGACGAGACGACGTGACGGAGAACAACCACTTCCAGCGAGTGCAACCCAGTCGCCAACGCGATTCGGCGAATTCAGTGAATTCTTCCAACGAACGATTCCCGAGCATATCGACGGTCGACGCTATGAACAGGCAATATTTCGGTTTGGTGCGTATATTTCTGCTATTCCTTTTGATACAATCAGCGAGATAGACGGCCACCTGAACGAGTTGGAGAACGCGATTACAAGCGTGTACGAATCTTCCGGTTTCGCACTCACGTCTGATTCCGCTCGAGGATTCGAATACTGATCTCGGTTATCAATTTAAGTCAGATACTCTTGCTCTGTCGTACTGGGCGAACCCGGCACAGAACGTGCCTCTGACAATCGCCCACCCTTTCAGGCGTCGATCGAGGGTAAAGCTCAAGAGAACGCCGGACACATACCAAAATAAGCACCGAACTGCTGCATCAGCAGCACCGGATTGTTGGCACCGACAACGAATTCCCGTCAGCCCCAACGTCTCGCCAGTAGTGCAGCTTCGGCCACAACAGCCGGGCCCCAGGTCAAAAGTCGCAGTGAAACGACTTCGGGGATAGAGTGTCCAGATTGCGTCGACAGCGAACTCCTCACCGAGGATAGAGTTACCTATTGTAACGGCTGCGGCGTCGTAGTCGAGGACTCCCCGATCGAGCACAGCGAGCCCCAGTGGCGCGACTACAAAGACCGCCGACTCGGGCCAAAGCAGAGTCAACAGTGGGTGAATACAGGCACCACGATTACTCGATCTGCTCACGGTGACACGGGTCGGCTCAGCCGATACAACGAGCGGCTGCGGAGTGATGAACGCTCACTCGTAAGCGGCCTCCGCGAGCTCCGCGATGTCGCGGCAGCAGTCGAGCTATCTCAGCCGATCCGTGAACGGGCAGCGTACTGGTACCGAAAAACTGTCCAGAAGGAATTATTAAAGGGCCGATCAATTGAGGGGTTCGCCGCCGCGTGTGTGTTTCTCTCGGCAAGAGAGCGTAGACATCCGATGACACTCAGCCGGCTCGCTCCGTACTCTCCGCTCTCGGAGTCGAAAATCCGCAATCACGTGAGTATCCTTCGTGTTGAGTTCGAGCCGACGATTCCTCCCGCCCGGCCGCAGGACTTCCTCCCGCGTGTCGTCTCTGAGCTTGGGTTCGACCCGGATATCGAACACAGAGCAAGCGGGTATCTCACTCGGGCAACCAACGAGGAATTGCACATCGGCAAACATCCGGCTGCAGTCGCTGCGACAGCGGTGTACGCTGCCGCGACAGATCTAGGTTTCTCGATTAACCAGCAGGCAGTAGCAGAGGCCGCCAACGTCTCGACGGTCACTATTTCACGTCACTATCAAGATATTCGGGAACTCTCCCCGCCCGAGGCCAGTCTAGCTCGATAGCAGCTGTAGATGTTCGATGCTGGCTGAACTCGTCCGCGTCCCGTTTATCTATTTAAGTAAGGTGCTGTTCCACTAATATATTGATGACGGAAGATCTATCTCGCTATCCGATCGAGGGGCACCTCACACCAGTTGGTGCACTCACGTTCAGCAAATCCGGGGGATGGTGGCGCGCAATCGTCCATTCCGAGGACGAATACGGAAACGAGAAGATCCGATTGTACCTCTGGCGGGACAACGACACCAAGGGGTGGGTTACGAAGCATAAGTGGAACATCGATCCAGACCACTGGGCAGAGGAACGACGCGTCGTCGAAGACTACGCCGGTACGGCCGTTGATGCCGATACGCCCTACTTTCCCGTCCAACACTACAACGTGGTCGGCGGACAGACGATTAAAAAAACAGACGAGTGGTGGACTGCCGTCGTCCAGTACGAGGACGACTACTCATCGACGCACAAGACGCGCCTCTACATGTGGCAACTCGAAGATAACGAAGCGAAAGGTACCGGATTCAAATGGAACGTTCGCAGCGATACGTGGCCGGAGGAACGTGACGCCGTCGGTCGCTACGTAGAGAACCTCGAGTGACAGCGATAGCCCCGAATAAGAGCCAGCAGACTCTCAGCCCACACATTTCGATCCATGACTAACTCTCAGCGAACGACTGTCAGCTCGAGTGCGATCGCACAGTTCTACAAGCTTCAGCAGTGCCCGATGTACCTGTACCACCGCTACGTCGACGAGAACCTCGGTTCCATTTCGGATATCTCCCTGAGCCCTCTCCTCGCCGCAACAGGCCAAGCGTTCGAAGCTGGGCAGCTCCGCCACCTTCTCGAGGCAGACATCTATAGCATCGGTCCGGCCGATGAGGGCCACCCCTTCGACGAGCGCTGGAGCGGTGACCCGGAGACGGACATCGAACGGCTTCAAACAGTCGTCGAAGACCTTGTAACAGGCGATCGGACGAACCCGATCGTCTTCTTCCAACCACGGATCGAGGGGACTGTCGGTGCGTGGCCCATTCGTGGTGATGCGGACGTCGTCATCGCAAGCCCGGATACGACCGCTCCTGGTCCCCGCAGCGTGGAGGTACGCGTTGTCGAACTCAAGTCCTCGAGTTCAGTGAAAACTCACCACCAGCTACAAGCTGCCATCTACTCGCTTCTGCTTGAGTCTCTGTTGGCGGACATCAATACGAGCCTCTCGGCAAGCATCGTGTCACAGGAACCGGAACGAAACGACCTCGCGGACCTCGTGACATCCACCGGCAATCTCGACCTGCGGCGAGTCGGTACCTTCGATCTGAGCACGCGCCAGAACGATATCCAACTCCTGCTTGAACCTGACGGTGCGCTCGACGCTGAACTCCTCGACGGTGACGAGATGAGAGAATCCGGCGATCCGCCCACCTACCGAATCGACGCTCGTTGTGACGACTGTGCCAAGCAGTCGAAGTGTATTGCACACTCGGTGACGAACCACAACCTCGCTCTGCTTGGGCTCAGTGAGGGTGTACAGGAGTCTCTCAATAGTCTCGACATCGAAGACCTCCACGACCTCGCAACGCTCTTTGACTGGCCGACCGAGGAGCGTAATCGAAGAGCGACTTCTCATGTCCACCCACGCCCCAGGGATCCGGAATTAGTCACGCGCATCCTACGGGAAACGGAGATCTCGAACCTCCGCGATACCGCACAGATCGCCCACCGCTTCCTGCGGCAGATCGATCCTGATTACGAAGATCAGTGGCAACAACGATCCGACAAGGCCGGTCCGTGGGGAGACTACCTCATCGGCTCCGGTCGAAACCTTCCCGATGATAATCCGCCGGAGAACTTCAATCTCGATTATCCTCGGAAGTCGCTCGTGCGAGTCTATCCCTACGTCCAGTACGATTTCGTACGCAATCGGGTCGTACTCCTCGCGGCGAAGGTAACGTCCAGCCGATACGAGGATGAGCACGACACTGGAAAGTTTATTGTCAGCCACCCGGATGAGCTTCCGAACCTAAACAACGAACGTAAAGATCAAGAAGAGCGCCGGTTGATCGAGCGGTTCTTCGAGAGGCTCTCCTCTGCGGTCAACGAGGTTCGCCCTGACCTCAGTGAGGAGGGGTATAGCGATACGGAAGGCTTCGTCCATATCTATCCGTACGGGGACTCCCAGCGGCGGACACTTATTGACGCTGTTAAGCGCCATCCCGAATCGGATGCCGCACAGGCGATTCGGACCCTTCTCGGCTACCGTGAAGAAATCGACCAGACGAGTGTGAGTGTCCTTCGAGACGAGTTCCGCGACAGACACGCGTTCCGATACCCGGGACTGGGCGTCGTTCAAACAGCAGCTCAGTTCTACTCGAGAGATACGGAACTCGACTGGGAGCGTCCACGGGACGCTGAAGAGGTGCCACTCAAGCAGGTATTCGACCTTGGCTTCTTCGAGACGACCGTTTCGTACGATCAGATGGGCTCTCGTATCCTCCTCGATTTCGACGATGGTCTCAAAATTGCCTCGGACCACTTGAGAGGTGAATTCCCCATTCTCGGTCGAAATCAGGACACGCTTCCGCTTGAGTACCTCTACGCTACCGAAGAATTCGATCTCCTCAAACCAGATCTGGCTGAGGATCCGGAGATGCAGTCACAGATCGAGCGATACCGTCACCACACCGATGCGGGGTCATCACGAGTGACACTAGACGACGTTGAGGACGTCGTTCACTCCATTTGTGAGGCCTATGAGCATATCGAGCGCTCGATTCGTGACAAGGACGCGACGATGACGAAAGAGCCTATTGAGCTTGGAGACCTCCGCGAGAATACGCTCGGCGTATCTGAGCTTCAGTCGACCTGTCTGGAGTATCAGGAACTCGAATTCGGTGCGAATCGGCGCGAGCTCGTCTCCCACTACCGGACACCACTCAGTCAACGCACGACGACCGGCCGCGCAATCCCGTTCGAGGTTACTGAACCGCCTGAAGAGGGCGATGATGACTCAGAGCCACGGATGTGGCTCGGTGGGTCGATACTCCGGTCGCTCGGGGACGATTCACAGGATGGGATTCAGGCCGACACTCCCCTCTCGCTCGAGGAGGGGAGTTTCGTCGTAATGACGCCGTTGAAACGTAACGGCGACGGAAGCCTAACTGAGGACGTGAGATCACCACAGCGGATCGCAAATCAGGTGCTGGGACGACTCACTCGTGTCGATACCGAGACGGGTACGGTCCGGATTTCCTTCCTCGGAGCTCAAAGTAGATCAAGGGAGAAATTCAAACCGAACCATTCTGGCTGGACGACCGACGAGGACGACGAGTGGGACCGTCAACTCATCGAGGAAGGGATGCAGTTCGTGCTGGACCCGGCACTCGATGACTTCGTCGCCCACCGTGCTCACGCCGCGCTGCAAAATGCCGGCCAAAACGACGTACATAATCGGCTGGTCAATCTGTACGATGACGAGATCTCGGACGCGCTTCGACGGGACTCCCCGCAGTTCGACCCTACATCGGTCCGATCCTTCCTCGAGGAGTTCGACCAAGTAATGCCTGAATCGACGAACTACGACCAGACGGCGTTCGTCTCACAAACGGACCACACGGTTGCCGCGCTCCAGGGACCGCCCGGAACCGGAAAAACGAGGTATGCGTCTGCCCCGGCGATACTCGCACGCGCTAACGCTTCGACCGGGTCGTTTTCGGGGATCGCAACGGCCCACTCACACAACGCCGTCGACGAACTCGCTAGGTCAGTTGCAGACGCGCAACAACGACTCGCCGAGGATGGGGTACTTGAGAACGCGCTTCTCATTCGGGTGCAATCCGGATCTCTTTCGGGCGACCTCCCCGGAAACGTCCGAGAGTACAGGGCCTACGATGACCGTGACGAACTGCAAGATATCTTCGAGAAATACGTCCTCGGAAACGAGGCGCTAGGTCCCCTCATTGTGTTCACAACGCCGGTAACCCTTCGGAACTTCGTGAACGGTGTGCGCTGGAGTATCGATGAGGACGCCGATTCGGTCGAGGAGTTCATGGCCGATGGCCGCTCTCGGCTCTTCGATTTCGCCCTCGTCGACGAGGCGAGTATGATGGATCTCCCCCTGCTATTTCTCGTCGGCGCGTTCCTCGGCCGGGACAAGCAGCTGATGCTCGTGGGAGACCATCGTCAGATGCAGCCCATCCAAGCACACGATTGGGAGAGCGAGGATCGCCAGACGATTGAAGAGAACACTCCTGCAGTCTCCGCACTTGATTTCGTCCGGTTCCTCCGCGGTGATCAGGACAGTAACTTCGAACAGTTCGATCGTGAACCGCCGACTTGGAGTGAAAAGGATGCGGTACTCCCGATGGACCGGCTGAAACTAACCTATCGGCTTCCTCCCGCAATGGCCCGTTTCGAAACCGAGCTGTTCTACCATCGGGACAACATCACGCTCGAGTCAGCCGGATCGGCACAAACGATCCCGGACGTCCGCAGTGACGATCTCCCTCCCTGGGTGAACGCTGCACTTGACCCGGATACACGTGTAACCGTCTTACTGCACGACGATAACGTCTACACCAAAGACAGTCCCGTCGAGGCGTATTTGGCTGGCAGGATGCTTGATCCGCTTCCAGTTGTCGCCCAAGAGCCCGAATCCGACGAACTGAGCGCAGGTGTTGTGGTTCCCTTCCGGTTGATGCGTCGGCGAATGCAAAACCACGTTGACTTAACTGTCGATACGGTTGAACGGTTCCAAGGCGGCGAACGTGATGTGATGGCGCTGGCGATGACTGCCGGCAACCAAGGATACGTGAATCAGATCTCTGAGTTCCTGCTTGATGCGAACCGGTTCAACGTCGGTGCCAGTCGGATGAAGCGGAAGCTCTTCATCGTTGTCTCAAAATCCCTGTTTCGGGCTGTCAGCAGTGACCCCGAAAAGTACGAGCAGCAGAAAGCGTGGAAGCAGCTCTACCAAGTGCTCATCGCTGATCGAGACCCCGTTGAGACGGTACAACTCTCTCGCGCAGAGGTTCCTGAACTTGATGGGCGAACTGTCTCCGTACAGGTGTACACCGGTTTTCGAGACTGAATAGAATCAAGTCTGTATCTTTACTCCCAATACCGTTGCCAAGTTCCTCTTAATCCCGCTATTGACAAAAATGGTCTAGTAGACGGATTTTATCACACAGATTCTGATTAGGTCTCTTGTTCCTTTAGAATATAGTCTAATAAGAATTTCAATACTACTGAGAAGTCTTTTATAAACTCCCTGATATCGTTAATTGTGGCAGACACTGATAATCCGGATGCACCAGAGGAAGTTGGGGTCTCAACAAATTTCATACCCGGTGGCGGCATAACGAGTTTTCTTCCTGGAGGAGACGAATCTCATCTTGGAATCCCTGGAGAAACAATTGAAAATGGAAAGTATATTGGTCTTGCTCGGATTTGGTCCGGCGATCGTAGAGTTGATATCCGATTTCGAATAACTAATGACGAACTTGAAGAGAAGAGAGACTACTATTACAAGGGAGAGAAGTTCTCCACAGACGACTGGGATGAACCGGCTGCAAGTTGGTATAATAACCATGTTCAACTTCCAGAGGGAGTGACACATTCGTTACGAAGTTATATTGAGCTTTATT
Organism: Halorubrum sp. ASP1; assembly: GCF_005435135.1. Classification (NCBI taxonomy): domain Archaea; kingdom Methanobacteriati; phylum Methanobacteriota; class Halobacteria; order Halobacteriales; family Haloferacaceae; genus Halorubrum; species Halorubrum sp. ASP1. The sequence goes on from NZ_SGUA01000010.1 coordinate 51,343, forward strand.
TAGAAGGATGGGATATTGATGAAATAGGCGAGCTTTGGCGGCTCGAATACGAAGAGCACAATTGATCTACATATGAGTCAAATCGGCCCAACCTGACTCGCACTCGGTGACATCAGAATACCGAACGTTTGAAACTCATGATTGCGTAATTCTCACCGGAGAACTGTCTTAGATAGAAGATATTCAAAGAAGTCCGTTTCAAAAGAATTCTATCCAGGGTCTGTAGAACTAAGTTGGCCGTTCGATAAATTCTGTGACGGCATAGAACGGGAGCGTATCAATCAACGCGACAAGCAGCTTCACGATGTACTGACCAGCAACAATCGACACAAGCGCCCACCCCCACGTCGGGTCCCCACCGAGGCCGAGTGCCGGAAAGATAGCGAAGCCGAGCGTGATGAACACGACTGTGTCCACGCCCTGACTAACTGCAGTGGAGCCGCAGTTCCGGAGCCAGCGATGCCGACCAGCCGTACGATCCTTCAAATTAGCGAAGAGTCGGACATCGAGATGCTGGGCGAACGCGAGCGCGACGACGGAGGCGAGGATGATCGATGCCGAGCCGCCAAGCGTCGAGACGAACGCGGCTTGCCCACCGTAGAACGGCGCGGATGGCATCCAAATGGCAAGGAAGACGAGCGCATACGCGATGACGAGTGTGACGACGGTGCCGTTGACCACAGTCGCAGCGTACTCTTTCCCGTGGTACTCGACGAGCAAGTCCGAGGCGAGGTACGCGACGCCGAACGCAACGAACCCAGCGGGGACGGCGACACCGCCAAGCCCCGGCAGCTCGATCCACGTGAGTTTCGCTGCGAGGACGTTTGCGAGGACGATTGAGCCGGCAAACACAGCAGTAAAAATCGCACGAGTATCCTCAGTCTCCATCAGCTGTCACCACCGTCTGTGACCGGACAGTTGCGTGTGGTGCTATGTTGCGGCTCGGCCAGAGTGGATGCTGGGGGGCAACGAGAGAGTCGATGGCGAGACGATTGTGAGTGGTGCTGCCGTTCCATCGGTGGAGTATCGAAACTCAATATTTATATATTCCCCGAATATTCTTCGAGTATGGCTCGGAGTATATCAAGAGACGAATCCGAAGCAGATGTGCTTCAGGAAGCAGGCCAACGAACACTCCAAATCGGAGACGACAACCCTATCCGAATTAGCTCGGGCCATCGAATCCTCCACCACGACGGGAAGTGCTCGCGGCCACACGGGCACAACTACGAGATCACCGTCGAAGTGACCGGGGAACTCACCGAGGAGGGGTGGGTCGTCGACAAAGGCGACGTCACGGACGTCATCGACGCGTGGGACCACCGGTTCCTCGTCGAAGAGGGCGATCCGCTCGTCGACGCGTTCGAAGCGTCCGGCGACGGCGACGCGCTCGTCGTCTTGGAGCACCCGCCGACGGCGGAGGTGATGAGCGTCCTCCTCGAACAACGCATGCTCGATGCGTTCCCGGACACCGTCTCGGACGTGTCGGTGTCGGTGAGCGAAACCGGTGAGCTCTGTGCGAGTTACTGATGCCGGTCGCTAGCGATATCGAGGAGCCCGCAACAGACGCTGACACGACTGGTGAGGGCCTCCCGATCAACGAGGTGTTCTACTCGTTACAGGGCGAGGGAACGCTCGCAGGCGTCCCCTCCGTCTTCGTACGGACCTCTGGGTGTAACCTGCGGTGTTGGTTCTGTGATTCGTACCATACCTCGTGGGAGCCGACCGGGGCGTGGCGCGACGTCGACTCTATCGTGGAGGAAATACAGTCCCACGAACAGGCTGGCCACGTCGTGCTCACAGGTGGGGAACCACTCATCCACGAGGAGTCCGTCGAGCTCTTAGAACGGCTTGACGCAGGGGGGTATCACACGACGGTGGAGACGAACGGGACGATCCATCGGGACGCGCCAATCGATCTGGCAAGTATCAGCCCAAAGCTGGCGAGCAGCACGCCGACACCAGAGCGTGACCCGAAAGGAGAGGGCGAGTGGGAGGAGAAACACGAACAGAACCGGATCGACATGGATGCGTTGTCCCAGATGGTCGACGACTACGAGACACAACTCAAGTTCGTCGTGACCGACGAGTCGGACCTCCCAGAGATCACAGACCTGGTTGACCGAGTGCGAGAAGCGACGGCGACGACCGTCGCCGATGATGACGTCCTGTTGATGCCGGAGGGCATGACGCGCGAGCAACTCGACGGGACGCGAAGCGAGGTCGCCGAGCTGGCGATGGAGTACGGCTACCGGTACACGCCACGACTCCACGTGGACCTATGGAACGACGCACCGGGTACATGAGTACGTCACTCTCAGAGACCGGTCGGAAGAGCGCGGTGCCGCGAGTGCGGTGTGAGTGTCGCCTGCGGCGTGGTGAACAGAGCGATAACCGATTCGACGCAACTGAGCAATCATGAGCAACAAAAGCGCGGTAATTCTGGTCTCCGGCGGGATGGACAGTGCGACGGCTGTTTACGAAGCGATCGAGCAGGGGTACGAGCCGTACTTCCTCCATACGTCGTACGGGCAGCGCACCGAAGACAAAGAGTTCGAGTGCGCACAGACGCTTGCTGAGGAGGTTGATGCGACTGATTTCCTCCATATCGAGACGGGGCACCTCTCGCAGATCGGGGCATCGAGTCTGACGGACGAAGAGATGGATGTGGCTGACGCGGATATGGAGAGCGACGAGATTCCGACATCGTACGTCCCCTTCCGGAACGCGAACCTGTTGTCGATGGCGACGTCGTACGCAGAGGCGACTGATTCGGAGGCGCTGTTCATTGGGGCGCACTCCGAGGACTTCTCCGGGTATCCCGACTGTCGCCCCGCCTTTTTCGACGCCTTTCAGAACGTGATCGACGTCGGGACGAAACCAGAGACAGAGATTGAGTTGAAAGCGCCGTTCGTTGAGTGGTCGAAGACGGAGATCGCCGAGCGGGGGTTAGAACTTGGTGTGCCGTACGACATCACATGGTCGTGCTACCGCGACGAGGAGCCGGCCTGTGGGACATGTGATGCGTGTGCGTTCCGCTTAGAGGCGTTCCGGAATGCCGGGTCACGCGATCCGATCGCGTATGCTGAGCGGCCGGAGTTCTCGTAACGCTTCTATTCAAACGACGTAGGAAAAACTAGCTCGGCCTGCTGGGGCTAAGCTTCGTCGGTGATGTCACCTGTAAACTCATCTTCGCCGTTAAGCCGTCCCGCAACTCCATTCATCGCATAGATAAGCGTCGCTGCGACGTCGAACGCTTTTTCTCGTGATAGCCGAGATATCGGCCGTGTTACGAATTCCTCACCATCCGTATTCACGCCGGTGATCGGGGTGACAGAATAGTCGCCATCGCCCATTGTGCCGTCAAGACGGACGAGAATTGATTCATCATCATCGGATCTCCACTCAATGTAGTACTCGTCGTGAATCTCCTCACTCCATCCTGAAGGATAGTAATCAAGGACCTCAGTTTCACTTTCAGGCATTGTGTATATCAGAGTATCATACCCACTTACGATTAAAAATATGTGTTCTGTACTTCAGTTGGGGTGCCCTAGAAAGTCAAGTCAAACGAATCACTTGAAAACGTAGGTTTGTCAGGGTGCTCAATGGTTATCATATCAAATATGTCTCAGGTACTGAAAGCGGGATTCGTGGTGTAACGATCAGTTAGGCGCATCCGATGTCCTGGCCGACACTATGAAGATATTCCTCTGCGAATACTAAGGTATGCCAAAGGTCAGCGTCGAGATCCCCCAAGAACTGCTTGATGACCTCGATGAACACGTCGGTGACGAGGGAAAATTCGTCAATCGAAGCGATGCGGTTCGAGCATCAATCCGAAAGACACTCGATATGCTTGATGAGATAGATAGACGGCACGGACGGGCCGAAACTGATGAAGTAGAGTAGTCAATTTAACCTACAATAGCTCGAAATATCCCCAGTTGTTGGTTAAAGGTTCTAAATTAGGCTTGTAAATCAAATTGGCCACTCGAAAGTTTCTCTACGACTGACTCAGGAAACGAGATTTCCATCGTATCGAGTTGCTGGCCCAATTCTCTGATTTCAGCCGTCTCATCGATTGCCTGGAGCCAGCGATCAGGAAGTTCGGACGCGCCAAACCGTGCCCCCGCAACAGCCCCAGCAACGGCCGCAATCGTATCTGTATCACCACCCAACATTACCGCATCGACGATGGCACCCTCCGCACTCTCAGCAGTCAGTCCGTGGTAGAGTCCCGCTTGAAGTGTTGTGACGACATAACCCGAATTAGCGAGTTCAAGATCTGCCGGAGACTCAGACCCTTCCACAATTGCCTGAACAGCTTCACACGCACTCTGGAGTTCAGCAGGCCCATTCTCTGCGAGATCAAGCGCGGACGCAAGCGGCTGGTCCGTACCGGTAAGCAGGCCAGCAAGCGTCCCATTCAGGATAACACATCCCCACTGACAGCGGGGGTCGGCGTGCGTGATAACCGAGGAAGCACGACTCGCAGTCACGAGTGCATCGGACTCACCAGCAAACGCGATCCCGTACGGGGCACATCGCATGACGCTGCCGTTGCCCGCATTGGATCCCACTGGGAGGTGTTTCCACTCATCGATCCCAGCCTCATCCCACGCGTCACCATCTCGGAGTCGCCTGAGGACTGTGCTAGTGAGTAGTCCAATGTCGAACGGGTCTGATTGATACCACTCGACGAATCGGTCTGCGACGTCAACGGGATCGAAGTGGCCCGAATCAGCGAGGCTTCGAGCCACACACAACGCCATCTCGGTATCGTCCGTGATCGTGCCAGCAGGTTGGCCATGCGTCCCATTGGCCAGCATGTCCATGACGGGGCCGTGCCGTTGCTGAATTGAGGCTGATTGCTGGAACTCCACCGGACGACCGAGGGCGTCGCCACAGGCGAGTCCCAAAAGGACACCTACCGCTGAGTCATCCATACGACAGTGGATACGGCGAAGCGCAATAGTAGTTGGATGTGGGTGGCTTTATGGAAGCACTCAACAGGTGCAAAAAAATGACTTGCTGTGATTACAGGGTACATCCTTTTCAGCAATGCCGGTAATGAAACCGTATGAGAGTTTCACGTAAGGAAGACAAGATGTGGCACTTCACTGAACCAGATCACTGCGGGTGGGCACAGACCTTTACAGAGGAGGATTCGTTTGAGGAGACAATTGAGGTCTCATCGGTAAATGAGGTCGACGATTTTTGTGGAATGTGCCGGGAACGACGCGAGAAATAAGCAATACTCAGCGAACGGCTGTCTCCGCCGGTTTTGGATTTGAAAATATATTTTCAACAGAGCCACGTGGCTGGTTCGAGGACTACTCAGCGGCGGTCGGCGGAGCATACCCACCGTCCTGTAGGCTGGTCAGAATCTGCTCGATGTCCTCAAGGAGTGTATACAGGTTCTCAGTCGTGCGGCCACTACTCAAAAACTGGTCACTGTCCGTGTTCTCGACAAGGAGATTAGCGTGGGCGACATCGTTCCGGAGTTCCGTAATATCGTGAAGCCGCGACTGCGCCTCACCTGTCGTTGAAAATCCGCACTCTTGCCAACAGGCGTCGACGCTCGACACGATTGTACTGAGTGTCGAAAATTGGGCGTAGTGGATCTCTGATAATTCCACGTTGGCCGCTTTGGCATCCGCATACCGGGCTTCGATACCATCGATTTCGTCGGTACTCACAGGAGTCTGCTTCCAATCGGGGACCTCCGCCGAGATGACCTCTCGCAAATGTTCTTCCAGGTATGTGATCCTATCGAAGAGATACATCCTCGCAGGGGGTGTGTTTAGATCTGCACGCGTCAGAATTCCGGTGATCCGGTTGTGGCCCCCAAGGAAATAGACCGGCTCCTCGATTAACGCCGCGAGACTCTCCGCGAACGACGTGTCACCGCTAATCATGTAGTCAATGGTAAGCGGCGTGAGGGCCGCCTCAAGCGTGTCACCAGTATCGTCGGTGTCGACGTCATCTTCGTGGATGAATCCAACTGGGTCGCCGTCCCGGTCAACTGGCGCCGCATCGTAGCCGTTCGTCACGAGCCACTCAGCAGCAGCATCCGGTGCGGTATCGTACGAAACGTGTTCAACAGAGCCAGTTGCGAGTTCTGCCGCGGTGCTCTCGTACAGGGTTCGAGCCACATACAGCGGTGAAACGGGGTGAATAATCAAGCTACGGGCTGCCCGAGTCGCATAGCTTGGTATTGCTTGGCGCCGCAATATTAATGTCTTTAGAGCATATAGTAGAAAGTGATTATGTCCAAAGGGCATTTCTATTCGGCGGGGGCAAGTCTTGAGTACGGGACAGCGGTCTGTCTCTTCCCTGTCGATGAGCTGGATGCGACCGTCCTCCAGCATCGGGATGCCCAACTCGCCCTCGACGCTGTCGATGGTGATGCGGTAATCGTCGTCTCTCCCACCAGTCTCGCAACCGGCTACATGCTTGGAAGTCACCCAGTGACGGTGATCCGTGTCGACAGTCTCCCTGGCGACATTACTGCCACACTTGACGCCGCTGTTGAAGACGACATCGAGACCTTCGATCTCATTCAGATCGGAAAGTGGAACCACAGCAGTCCCAACCACTCGCTTGCTGAGTTCACCGACGCGTAGGCCGGCTACCCTTCCCACTACAGTCCACAATGCCCGAGACCCTTGCCGACGAGTACCCGGAAGCAGCCCCATTCATTGCCGAAGCTGTCGAAGATCACGGTGAGGAATGGGTCCTAGAAAACTACTACTCTGAGCTCTATCCGCTCAGCCAAGTGATGGCGATGCCGGAGAAAGAGGAACTTCCGTTCTTCGACCCGGACACCGATGAGACAATGTCGAAAAACGAGCAGATCGAAATGTACGAAGCGTGGGCTGAGTACCGCGAGAATCTGCGAACCGGGACGAAGCCGGACAAGTGATCGAGGTTAATGGGCTTGATAGCCAGAGGACCCGGCCATATCTATGTAACCAACAAAGGGAGTCTTCAGAGGATATTGTTGGTTAAACAGAGCAGATTTCTTGTGTTACTGCCCGCAGAACGAGTCAAATTCAAGTAGCCTGTATAGGTCGATAGGCTCTGTTGAAATCCTTAAGATCTGATAGAATCGGCGTGCGAGATACAGAGGTTGAGTTCAGCAAACCACGCCCGAAAGCGAGACATATTGCTTCTCACAGGCCTTGCCAGGCGTCAATTCCGAGTGGCGGGCATCGTGGTTCGCTGGTTGGAGCAGGAACGGGAGGTGATCGACGAAGAGCGTGAGCTGTCTGATGCTATCGCCGAATGAGTTCACAATAGCGATGATGCCCAAGTTTTAATTCAGTCAAAGTGTCTTGGTTGCTATGGCGTCTGGGTCGGCTGGTGGCGAAACTACGGAGAAACTTGAGAACACTGATTATACCGTCGGTGAACTGTTTGATGGGAGTGTTTTCCATATCCCCGACTATCAGCGGTTCTACTCATGGGAACAATCCGAGTGGTCCGATCTGTGGCAAGATTTGTTTAATATCCTCGATACAGACAAGGGTCACTATTTGGGGACGGTCATCTGTAGAGCCGAGCAGCGCTCTGTCCGAACGGGAGATGATACACCGAACTATCGTGGCTATGGAATCGTTGATGGTCAACAGCGGCTCACGACACTCGTCTTACTGGTCCGTGCGATCGGATCCGTCTACGCGGATATTGACGAAACAGAACTCGCTACAGAAGCGAGGGAACTCTATGATGCGATTCCTGTCGAGGAGCACAGGCGGCGGTTTGTTATCGATCAACGGATCGAGGAAGTCAGGAGCCAGAACCAGTTCAAACTCCATCTTCAGGACGACGACGATGAGGTCTTCCGAAGTGTCCTCAAGGAGGACGTCGATGAAACGGCGGTTCAAACGCCATCACAAAGGCGGCTGATTGAGGCCTACCGATATTACCGTGAGACGCTCGAACAGAGACAGACAGAATCTTCGCTGGAAGAGTTCCTACACGAACTCTCGGCGCTTCTTAGGACGATTCAATCCCTCCGATTGATCGTGTACACCGTCGATAAGCCCGAAGAAGCGACGCTAATATTTGAGTCAGTCAACGATCGAGGGATCGGCCTAAGTAACTTGGACAAGACGAAGAGCTTCCTGATGCATAGCGTATATGTAGCTGACTCACCGGTAGATCCTCTTAACTTCTCTATTGATACCGTCCAACAGCGATTCGGGCAGATATATCGATGGATGCAGGACATCTCCGAGACTGACCGAGTTGCTGACCTCAGCGAGGACCAGATTCAGCGTTATCATTACATCTCGAACATTGACCAGTCCCTCAACGCCAGTTACCTCCGATCGGAAACCACACGGCGGAATAAGACCCTCCGCTCCGGCGCGCCGGTCTACCTAGGCGCAATCAAGTGGCATTTTACCAATCTCCGTACCGGTAAGCGTCCCGACCTGTACAAGGACTATCCGCGAGGTTGTATTAAGGAAATTGACGAATACACGGACACACTCACACGATACTACTCCCATATGGAGACGATTGGGTCGTATGGGAGGTCTGGCGACTATGACCCGGCACTCAACTGGGAGTTACAGAAAATCTTTGCCCTGGATCGGCTTGGAAACTTCTACCCACTTTTGCTGACCGTCTGGGACGAACACGGGGATGGCGACCTCTCGCGTGATTCGCTACATAAAATCCTTCAGTTGATCGAGGTCGCTTCGTTTAGAATCTACACGACGGTCAGCCGGTCCGACACCGGACGTGGGACGTTCTACACGCTAGCGAACGATATCGCCACTGGCGATCCAAGTGCCGACTGGATAATCGGGAGACTCAAAAAGCACATCCAGTCGAAGCAGAATGACTTCGAGGCACTGTTACGAAATCCGAATGCCTACGAGCGTATCCGGTACAAAGACCTCCGGTATCTCCTGTTTTCGTATGAGCTCTATCTCCGACATAGGGACGGCGGTGGTGGTGAAACGAGCATCCAGAAGGCTGCCGAAAACGCGGGGAACGACTACACGTTAGACCACATCTGGCCACAGGATACGAGCAAGTTACAACTCTCGGAACCAAAGGAAGAAATTCACGAGGAGACCAAACACAGTCTCGGTAATCTGACGCTGACGACTGGGCCACGGAATTCCTCGTGGAAGAATCGACCCTACCACGAGAAGAAAGACCGGATTGATGAGGGTGAATCGGGGTATCTGAATTCTGATTTCACCATGACCCGAGCAATAGCGCGGAGGTACGACGAGTGGGGCCAAACCCAGATCGAAGAGAGACTTGACGATATCGTTGATTTCGCACAGAAACGATGGAGTTTGGATTCCTCTGTCCGCCGACCAAAAGCCGATATTCGACCCTCGGAGGTTGAATGACCGACTCGCGCGCTATATTCAGTAGGTCTCCAAGAATATATCACTGATTGTGGATTTCAACAGAGCCAAATTCACTTCAGTTCCTTCCGCATCGGATTCTCCTTGGCATCTTGTACGTTCTCCTCATCGACCATCTCACTCGCACTCTTATCTCCGTGCTTCTGAACCGTGTTCCGAATCCGCTCCTTCGTCTGTCGGAAGGACTCGTCTAGACGTATTTTCGCTCGCTCGTACCCACTCATGTATCGCTGCCCTTTCGCGGTCTGTTCGACCTCGTGAGGCTCTTCATCTTCTTCGACGTCCACTAACCCAAGGTCAATGTACCGCTGCATTGCCTGCGAGAGCCCCGGATCATACGGTCCGCGCTCCTCCCGAACGAACGTCAGGGTGGTTTCATCTGCTTCCTCGTCCGCATAATTGAACAGCAGTTTATGATACTTCGCCCGCCCCTCGATATGGCCATCGGCCTCGTCTAGCAGAACCAGACGAGGATGATGCGTTTCGTCGTCAGTCATCGGCTGCTAGCTCCTCTATTTCATCTAGCGTGTATTGGATGTACATCCGATTCAAGGATTTCACTTGGTCAGGATTGAAGCGCTGCGTCAAGTCTCCGTTGGACGTAGTGATGATGAACTGGATAATAGATTCACGTAACACCTCAATAGTGTTCTCCCGGAGCTCTTCGTCAATGTTTGCGAACGGTTCGTCCATCGCCACTAACTCCAAATTATGTCCCTGGGTCTCCCTTTCGGTCGCCTCCTGTACTAGTGTGAATACGAAGGAGATGTTCAGCAGGCGGACCTCACCGGTACTCAGTTCGCCGTACTCTCGTGGCCCATCATTGCCAGGCAAGATAATCGTCCCATCCGGTCGTAGGTTGATTTCCACAGCCAGGTCCGGGGCCATCAACTGGTAGTTCTCCGACCACTGCTCGCGGAAGGAGACGATAATCTCCTCAAAGCTCTCTTGCGACAGTTCCTGAATCCGAGATTCCGTCTCCGTTAGTGCGTCGTCTAACTCCGATAGTTGCTCTTCGATTTCCTCTATCTCCGTCTCCAATTGGTCCTTCTGAGTGGAGAGTTCCTCGATAGTCGTACGGTGTTGCTCCAGTCTTTCCTGAGTCTCCTCCGCGACAGCGTCGATGTCGTAATCGTTGTCTTTGAGCGTGTGTATGGTGAGATCACTCAAATCGGACAGATCGGGAACCGAATCTTGGAGAGACTGTATTTCGTTTTCGATCTCCTCTTTCTCGCCTCGCAGCTCTTCGATATCAGACTCAAGCGCTTCAATCTCCTCATCAGCTGAATCAATCTTTGAGCGAAGATCGAGTTTCAACTCCTCAAGTGAACGATCGCGGCCGCACTGGGGACACCGTCCGTTCCGTAACCGTTGTTCGGCTGTTTGTTCCCGAACAATCTGGTCACAGACAGGGCATGTGAGTTCGGAGATGGCATCAAGAATAATCTCATTGACTTCGTCGGTGTATCGCCGCCGATCGCGTAGTTTTCGTTTCTTTTTGCGTAGGTCCTGGTTGATAGCGTGCCGACGGTCATCAAGCTCTTCTAGGCGGTCACGGAGGTCTTCATTATCCAGAAGACGTTGCTTGATGGTCTCAATTCGACCGGAGTCGATGAGAGACTGTAATCGCTCGATCTTCTCTAGCCGTGATTCATAGCGCGGGATATCGATATCATCGAGCTCTTCACGGCGTGGCCGGAGATCCGTCCGTTCGATACTCTCAATATCTGCTTCAAGATCGTCTCGTTGTTCTCTCAGTTGTTCAATCTCGTCTTCGAGTTCACTATCCATTACACGCCGGATCAAGGATAGCCGATCGCTTTCGGAGAGTGTTGCCAAGGGGAGTTCATCGATTTCGGAGGGAATGAACTGGTGGGAGACGATCTCTTTAGCTCCGATAAATTCTTCGATAGCTTCGTCTGCATCGTCTGTCTCAAAGGTATCATCACCATGCGAGTACGAGCGACCGCTTCCCCCTCTAATCAATCTGTCACCGTTGTCGAAGACGAAACGGACCTCACTGGTGCGCCCGGGAGAGACACCATATGTTGCTCTTGGCCCATAAAGACCGTAGAGCAGAGCGTTGAAGGTCAGTGTCTTTCCGGATCGGTTCCCCCCGACGAGGAGGAGGTCGTCTCCACCGACGTGATCTTCGCTAAGCGTCGGGAATTCGTCTCTGGCGAATTGCTCGATGTGGAGTCTACTGATTTTCATATTTGGCTGTGTATGGCTTAGAGACATTCTGGGCCAGCGTGTTGAGCTGTTGAACGCTTTGACGGGACAGCAGTTGGGCAGCGAGTACGGCTATACATAGTCCGACGGTGACACCGATCATACCTCTCAGGTAGAATCCAACAACAGGAACCGTAACGGAAATCACGGCGCCTGCAAGAACTGAGATATTGTTCTGATAGGCACGACGGTCAAGGTCATCGATACGGGATTGTAGTTCCTCGCTTGCGGATTCGTAGAAATCATTTCCATCAGTTATCTGTTCAACCTGTTCGGTCGATCGTTGGAGTTCGCCGCCGGCAAAGAAGTGGATGAGTTGGAAGTTGTATCGGTCGGCGATGAACATCACCAAGATGGTTGGTAGAAAGGCTACAGGTTTCATTAGAAGTTGATGTGGGGCAAGAAGATGGACGACGAGGAGGGCGTATGTGGTAAGGAGGATGGCTCCCCAGCCACTATCCCAGATTCTGGTAGCGATCCGCATATGTTAGTTGAGACTTCATCTAATCTTCAGACTCTTCTGACATAAAAGGTGTGGGACGGTTACTACCCACATGATTCGTAGCAATTGAATTCTATTTGACATACACTGTGGAACCCACAGAAAGAGTCGAGATTGGGTGATTCTACACTAGACTAATGAGCGCTGTAGATAGAATTTGTGAGGGAATTGTGGCTGAAGAGGAAGAAGGTCGAGATCGTCAAGTAAATCGAACAAACACTCCGAAGACAAAGAGCGAAATAATCGCTCCCTCTGCGGTTGTGATCCCTATGCTGTCAGCTGATTCAACAGAACCCACCTGAGCGATTTGCGTTCTATATTCAGCAACCAGTTCCGATCAGCCACTAAGAATTTCAACAGAGTTGGATCCATGAAAAACCGGACCCACGCGCCACTACGTCCGACGCAGCGCACGCCACTTCGCGGCGACGAACTTGAGACAAGTACCGGACTCCGACAGAGCCAATAAACTAAACCACCCGACATCATAGGCCGATTCGAATGGCCGTCGACGACGATACCGGAAGTGGGCACGTGGAGATGGATGAACCGGCCTGGTCTGTGTCTCGACTCAACAACGAAATTGCTGCCACTTTGGAATCCGCCGCGGAGCGGTTTCCGACATACGTTGTCGGTGAAGTATCCGATGCGACAGCGAAGGGCTACGGGACGTTCTTTACACTCCGAGACGTCGACGGCGAGGAAACAATCCAGTGTATTGTGTGGTCGTCTTATCGCGACCGCATCGACGAACCCATCACCGAAGGCGAGGAGGTGATCGTCCGGGCAAACGTCGATTTCTACGCCGAAGGCGGCCGGACACAACTCAACGTCAAAAACTACTGGCCAGTCGGCGACTCCGATCGATCACAGGAATTGGAGGCATTGCGTGCCGAACTCAATGAGGAGGGCCTCTTCGATGCCGACCGAAAACAGTCACTTTCACCGTTTCCCTCAAACATCGGTGTCATCACCTCATTGACTGGATCGGCTCGAGAAGACTTCCGTGAGTCCGCCTGGGGACGCTCACCCGGAGTGACGCTCACGTTCTTTGGAGCGACCGTTCAGGGCAAAAACGCCACAGCATCGATCGTCGGGGCGCTCCAACAGGCAGATCGAGATCCGGACATCGACACCATCGTTGTAACGCGTGGTGGCGGCGCAGACGACACGCTATGGTGTTTCAACGAGGAGCCCGTCGTCCGAGCAATCGCGGACTGTGTGACCCCAACAGTCGTCGCTGTGGGCCACGAAGACGATGAGACCCTCGCCGAAGCGGTCGCTGACAAGGCAGCAATGACACCGACAGACGCGGGGATCGTGGCGACACCTGAGATGAGCACCATCCGAGAGCGAGTCGAGACCATCGAACGTCGGCTCCAAATGGGGTACGAAACAGTCGTCAGCGAGCAGCTTGACGCGCTCAATCGACGGATCGAAAACGCCGTTGTGAGACTCGAACGGGCAGCAGAAACTCGGCAAGCACGTATCCAGCGAGCAGCCGATCTCGAACAGCGGATCGATACCGCCTACACGACACTTACAGGGTCACGCCTCGATGCGGTCGACGACAGGATCGAGACAGCACTCCAGGAGATCGAACACGCCGCGGAGACAGAGGCTGTCACGGTACGGGCAGCTCGGGGACGCATTGGCGGACTTGAGAGCCGTATTGATCGGGCGTACGAGACACACATCTCCCAAGAGACCGAAGCACTTGAGCGCCGGATCGAAAGCGCGTATCGAGACATCGAGACGGATACGGACGTCCAAGAAGCTAAGCAGGAAGCCCGCCAGCTTCGGATAGTCATCCTGGTCCTCGTTGGGTTGCTACTGCTCGGTGTCGCGCTATGGGCAGGCGGAATTCTGTGAGCATAACAGGGTATTCAAGGACACTCCAAGTGACTATCAAGTATGAGTGAGACTGAGGTTGACATCGCCGAGACAATCGATCGACTTGAAGAGATTGCCGAAACACTCGAAGATGGAGAGGTTGATCTCACCACTGCGAAGGAGCTCCGCGAGGAGGCAGACGACCATCTTGAGACCCTTCGTGACGCGCTGGACGTCGGCGACGGTGATATCATCGAGATCGACGGTGAGGACGCCGAGCTAGAACGCGCCGAGTGAGTTTTCGGACGTTTCCGGAAACGATGCGTTTCCACAATCAGAATCGGGAGACAGCGACACTATAGAAGAAGCACTTCAACAGCGATGAGGAGCTTTCTGGAACTGACCCGGTGAAGTTTTTATAACCTGACCGGAAATTACTCTGGCAGAAACAAATGATCCGTGATGCTCGCGTCCTCCGCGCCGGGTTCGTCCCTCGAGAAGTCGAGCATCGCGACGCCGAAGTTAACCACCTCTCGAGCGTTCTCGAACCGATCACGAACGGCGAGCCGGCTGACACGGCCATCGTCACCGGCCCGAGCGGTGTCGGTAAAACCTGTGTCTCGAAGTTTGTTACCGAACGGCTCCGCGAGGAAGTGCTCGACGTCGAGGCCACCTACGTCAACTGCTGGCGAAACTACAGCCGCTTCCGAACGCTGTACCAGATCCTCGACGACATCGGCGCGACGATAGACATCCATCGCCAGTCGACACCCCACGACGAGCTCATTGATCGCCTCCAACAGTACGACGGTCCTCGAACCGTCGTCATCCTCGACGAGGTCGACCAACTCGAAGACCCGAGTCTCATCTACGACCTCCACAGTATGGAGCAGTTCGCGGTGATCTGTATCGCGAACAAAGAAGAAGAACTGTTCAGCCGCGTCGACGATCGTCTTGTGAGCCGGCTGCGCTCCAGCGAACACGTCCGGATGGACAAGTACCACAACGAGCAACTCTACGACATTCTGAGTGCTCGAACGAAGTGGGGGCTTGAAAACGGCGTCATCACCGACGATCAGCTCTATCAGATCGCTGATGCCGCTGCTGGTGATGCCCGTCTCGCGATCGGGATGCTTCGCAGCGCAGCCAGCACGGCTGACCGCGAAAATCACGAGGAGGTCACCAACGAGATCCTTCTAGACGCTGCTGAAGATGCTCGTGCTCAAATTAAGCAGAAAAGTCTCGACTCGCTCACGCCGCACCAGCGGGTCGTGTACGATATTGTTCGCGACCACGGCCCGCTTGGACCCAGCGAGATTCACGACCGCTATACTGAGGCGGTCGACGATCCGCGGACGAAGCGCACGGTCCGGACCTACCTTTCGAAGATGGCCCAGTACAATCTGCTTGAGGCAGAAGGGACGAGTCGGGACCGGGAGTACTCGCTCGTCGACTCAGCAAATGCGTCGCCGGTTTCGTAATTTGGCCGGTTCACCACCTGAGTTGTCACACTGTTTCCTAATAGGAATCATATTCCTAATGAGAAAGAGTAATTCTGTTGAAATTCTCAGTAGATGATATGTTGTTGGAGCTGTGCTGAATACAGCGCGCAAGTCGGTCATCGGACAACGCCGAAATCCGAATACATAATCTGAACTTCTATTGGCTCCAAGACTGAATCTGAAATCAGTATGAGTCCGTTAATTGTCGGGATCATCACTGCATTGGTTTCAGCGACATTCGGAACAGTATCCAGTCTGATAGTCTACCAAGTCAAATTCAGCCAAGAAGAGGAGCGCTACAGAGAAAGGAAGATAGAGCGATGGGAAGATGAAGCCCTACAGGAATTAGAAAGCGCACGACAAATATTGATTGACATTACAGCACGTCGTCCGCACAATCTTAGTAGTAGTGAATACGACGACATCCCGCCTGATGAAGTAGCTCAGCAAGAAAGCTCACCTGAATTTGACAGAATAGACGGCCATATAAATCGTATTGAGGAGCTTATAGGACGAATGCCAGATAAACATGATAACTTAGGGTACTATTTTACTGAAATTAGCAGACAATATCGAGGTACCCCCGCATCTGATATAGATCAGAGTCAGTATGATCGATGGAAGAATATCAGAAGTTTTGTTACTAATGCAAAAGAGGAATTGGAAGAAAATAGACAATCTGATTAAGAGTATGGTTCAGACCGGCTCTGTTGAAGACCTATTTTTCGATACCTTCCTACCAAAATAGTCGTTATACAGGTGTGGGACTTCTCGTTAGAGAAATTGTCAATTTTGAAGGATGCGTATGTGAGTGTGCCACATACAGCGCGCGAGTCTCGTAATAAGTCTCTCTCAGATCCGGTCAGGCCGGATCGCTCAGTACAGAGGGCCCATACAGCATTCAAAACGGGGTTTCACGTCAGTTCGCACGGAGCAGCTAGTTAGCGGCGAGACTTACGCATCGCTATTGGGATCAGGCGGATCATTAGTGATGTCGAATGATCCCGTCTCTACCGTCTCATCAACGTCCCCTTCAATAGTCATCTCATATGAAATATCTCTGACCGGATCTCCAATGGGAAGATCCATTCCACTGAGCCGGACACTCACCGAAGCGTAATTAGTGCCGGGATCTGGCACCAATTTGATCGAAATTGTCCCTTCATCAATTGATAGGCTGTCAAGAGTTGCACCTACCACCCTCGATTCATTCGATGGACCCCTTTTGTTCAATGGCTCGATTACTGACTCACCAATTGTTCCGTATTTATTAAGTACCGAGATATCTATCTCGATTACTACCTCGTCAGCTTCTGGGGTCAGCCACTCGATATCGAGATTCTGGTGGCTCCCACGATAGGCATTGATTGGGCTTGGGCACAATGTTGGTGAGAGCAACTGAGGGTCTACAAGTGTGAACTCTCCGTCCGTAGAACGGGTGAACCCGCACTTGCTCCCGCTTTGAGGACCGCCGAAACTGCCATGGCTAATTTCAACATGGTCCTCAGGGGATTGAACATCATACTGAATTTCGGTCACTGATTCGACATTTGTGAACTGATAGCCCGTCAGCTTCAACGCGATCGGGTCTGTCTCCGACACGTCTTCCGACGTTAGTATCAAAAGCTCAATTACTCCGTCAGTGATGTCTACGCTATCGACATTATTATTGTAGGCATCCGAAGGTCCTAATCCGTATTTCCCTTGCGTGGTTTCTACAGAGAGGTCTTCTATGTTTACTCCATACTGCTCTAACGTGGAAACGTCTATCCTAATGTGATGCTCCTGATTCTCATCAGGAAGTTGCCTTCCCATCAGGTTGCTGGGATTTATGAATACCTCGAAGATCTGTTCGGTATCGAAGCCAACTCTGATATTCTCCGCGACGACGGACGCAGTCACCCACGGCTTATCCTCATTTTCTCTTAGTGGGAAGTTCAGACAGCCAGAACTGGCCGTAGTAAGAGAGATACATCCTGTAGCGATGAGATCTCGACGTTTCACGCGGAAACAGTGTCAACAGATATGTATAGGCTTTCTGTGAATCTATTGCTCAGTATTCTCATTTAGGTCGTAGTGTCTCGGATTGGTGGGATTCTAGCCGGTCAATTCGCAAGCGCATTCTATCGGTTGATTCAGGATCAAGATAGAGAAAATAACGCAGTTCTCGTGTTGACTACATCCTCTGTATCTCGCACACCGATCCTATCAGTTCCAAATGTTCTCAACAGAGCCGTTGACGACGGATTTCTGGGAGTCCGCATCAAACCCCCACTCTCGGGCCGAGCCCCATTTGTGCCGAGGGAGTTGGGTGAGGCGGTTCACACGAGGGCTGGAGCGACGCCGAGGGCGGCGGTCACGAAAAGGACCGCGACGTATCCGGTAGCGACGAGGAATACCACGCGTCGCGGATGGTCGACGAGTCCCCGACGGTGTCCAACTGCCGCGAGGTAGCCAGTCAGCGGCAACAGCTGTAGGGCGTGGAGGCCGACGAAGTGCGCTAGGCGGAAGTCTCCGACGAGCTGCCAGCCGACGACCGGGACCGTCGGCTCCGCCGTCTCGACGACTCGAGACTGGATCGCGATCATCGCCGCTCCTTCGAACGCGCCAACGACGAACCAGCCGATGCCGAGGAGAATGCTTGCGGCGAACGCTGGGTGGACGTCGAACTCGTTGCCGCGCGCCCGAACCGCCAGCGCAGCGATCGCGACGGTGACGACGACAATTGTGACGCCCATGACGGCCCCGATAGCCCTGTCGAGGACCGTTGCCCGATTGAAGTGAGAACCGACACCACGTGCAGCCTGTCCGCCGATAAGGACGATTTCTATGAGGAGACCGGTGCCGACGATCCGGGAGACACGGCGGCGAAAGTCCGGGTCGACCGGGAGGTGGACACCGAGCCAGCCGAGCGTCGCGCACACGAGCGCGATCGAGCCGGCGAACTTCGCTGGCTTGAGCCACGCCGGCTCGCCGTTGACGACCATCGGGTCCAGGACGGTGCCGACGGCGAAGGCACCGAACAGGACAGCGTTGATCGCGGCCACGGCGGACAGAACCGGATCGCGGCGCCGCAACTCTCTGATCGATGTGGCGATCGTTTGCGCCATCGTCCGCAGCGTCGTCCGTCCGCTCGTAGCCGCAGCGGCCGACTCGGAGTTCATACTACAGTGTTGCCGGGCGATTCATGTGTGCGTGACCCCAACATGTTGGTACCTGTCCGAAGCGGCAGTAACCAGCATGATCGACGCCCGATTCCGCATTCGCCTTCCGCCGGACCTGTACATCGCCGACTTGTCGGAGGCGTTCCCCGATGCGACCTTTCGCCTGCTATCCGGCGTCCGCAGCGGCGCCACCGCGAAGGAACTCGGTGAGGTGCTGACTCGAACTCCAGAGTCGGTCGCAGCAGCGTTTCGCGAACACGGGGCGGTCGACGCGTACGAGGTGTTGGAACGTACCGACGACCGACTCCTCGCGACGTACGAGACGACCGACGTGGACCTCTACGCCTTTGTCGAGTCTGGAGGGTTCCCGCCTGAGTTTCCGATCGAAGTTCAGAACGGATTCTATGAGTTCGACCTAACTGGTACTCGCGGGGAGTTCGACCAACTCCGAAAGACGCTGGAATCAAACGGTGCCGAGTACGAACTCCTCTCAAAGGTAAACAAGAAGCAGGCAGATCGACTCCTCACACGTCGACAAGAGGAATTCCTCGCCGCCGGCCTCAGAGAGGGGTACTTCGAGGTCCCGAGAGGGTGTACGCTGGCGGATCTCGCCGACGTAGTTGGTGTGGACAAGTCGACCGCGAGCGGGATCGTCCGGCGGGCGCAGGCTCGGCTTATTGCGTGGTACCTGACCGACGTGAAGGCCGAGTGACGAGCGGGTGGGTTCGTCACAATTCTTTGCGCTGATCTACTCTGTTGAATCCTCAGGAAGCGTCCGAATCGGATTACGCTCCAAGCGCGGCGACGACGTCGTCGATTGTATAGAGACGGATATCGTCGCGCTTGCGGGCGGCGTCGTGGATGCTGTCGGTAAATCCACTCCGGGAGAACAGCGCGTATTCGACGGTTCGCGAGCCACCGCCCGACGGCTGCCACCGGAGTTCCTCGACGTGGGTCTCCAGGGATGCCAGCGCGCCGTAGTCGAGCGGCGATTCCTGATATTTACACTCGCCGACGACGAGCGTGTCTTCGTCAGTGAGCCCGACGACATCGATCTCGTGGTCCTGATACCACCACTGCCCAACATCGACGATCGGCGTCTCGTCGTACAGGGTCCACAGGGCCTCACAACACAACTGCTCGAAAGCAGGAGCGACGAATTCGGCCAGCTCGGGGTCGACGAGTCGGTCGTAGGCCCCCTCACCGAACTGGTCGTAGCGATCCGCACTCCCGTACAAGAATCGGAACCAGAATCGGAACAGGGGATCCCGAAGTCGGTACTGACTCCGCTTGGATCGTTCCGGTTTCTCAGTCACCGGCACATGCCGTTCAATGAGTCGGAGCCGAGAGAGCCGATCTAGATACGTCGACAGCTGGTTGTAGTCGATACCTGTCACGCCAGCAATCTCGTTGCGGCCTGTCGCCCCGCCAGCGACCGCTTCGAGGATCGAGAAGTAGCGCGTCGGCTCCGTTAGTTCCATCCGGAGAACGTACTCCGGCTCGTTACGGAGCGATCCGTGGCGAGTTAACACCGTCTGCTGGATGTTCTCGCCGAGGGACCGATCCGCGTCGAGTTCCTCGAGGTAGTAGGGAACACCACCGAACACGCTCCACGCGCGAACAGCCTCGTCCGCCGCCGCATCGTCCGGCAGAAACTCCGTCGCAGCGTCGAACGAGAGTTCACGGATGTCGAGTGTGAGGGAGGTTCGCCCGTATAGCGGACTGTCTCCGAGCAGCGTTGCTTCCTCCATCATGCTGATCGACGACCCGACCAGCACGAACGTCGTCTCCGACTCGTCGAACTCGTGGTCGAACAGGGCCTGTAACACCGACGGGAGGCTCTCGTCCTGTTCAATCAGGTACGGAAACTCGTCAAGGACGACGATCGCATTCTGGTCGGCTAGATACCGGAACAGGCGCTCCCAATCAGGACGAATGTCTTCGATACCAGGAACCGTGTCGGCCGCAGCTTCGACGAACTGTTCCAGTTGGAGCTCCCGCGTCTTCTGTCGTGCCTGATAGAAGACCGCGTTCTCTCGTCCCTCAAGTGCCTTCTTGACGAGTCTCGTCTTTCCCAGCCGTCGCCGCCCGTACACGACAGCGAGATCCGCGGTCTCCGAGTCAAACAGGCCGTGAAGCCGATCTAACTCCTCCGAGCGGTTCACGAAGTCTGTCATAGCACTGAGTTAGTGGGTACGAAATAAAAATATTCTGAATAATCATATTCTGGAATATCATATCTACAGATATCATCGGCAAGGTGCGGTACAACGATGTTAGCCAGGTTAACCAACAATCTACCGAGAAATACCGAAATGTTGGTTAATCCGATGATCAAGGGCGACGGCCACCTCGGAAAGAGTCCTGGAAACAGTTTACCACTCCTCAAGATCCGGTGACAGAGTTCGAATTGACGTGTTGTAAAGTCCTTTCTGGAAGTCCGGAAGCGCCGCGCCGTCGCTTATTGAGGGCGTGACGAGTTATCCAGTATGGTCGATCACCCACCATCGAACCGAATGGCGGCCGACAAGCCGACACGGGGGGCTGACCGCAATCGGACCTTGGCCGATCAAGCCGACCCAGCCACAGAAGCAATGCTCCTACCGTCACTCGACGACGGCATCACGCTGCTCGACGTTGATCGCGGCCGTGGCGTCCCAATCCTCCAGTCGCTCGTGCTTGACCATCTCCTCCTACACGACGGGGCCGCTTTCTGGGTTGATGCGAACGGCCACGGGACGACGACGACACTAGCTCAGATCACACCGAGCCAGCGGTTGCTCGACCGGATCCACGTCGCACGTGGATTCACCGCGTACCAGCACTACGGCGCTGTCGACAATCTTCCGACGGCAGTAAACCAAGTTATCCAGAAATCGACCACCGTCACCAGCACATCCGGTCGACAGTCATCGGCTCATAGGAGAGACTCGTCTCCACACACCCCGTCGCTCGTCGTCGCGCCGGCCCTCGACGTTCAGTACCGCAGCGACGACACACTCAGCGAGCAGCACGCAGAAATACTCCAAGCGAGAACCCTTGCTCGACTAGCGACGTACGCTGACAGCTACGACGTCCCGGTACTCGTGACCCGGAGTACAATCGATGAGTTCACAGCACCGGTCGCGACGGCCGCCAATCATCATCTTGAGTGTGAGCAAACCCGGATGGGGCCGCGACTCGTCGGTGACGAGTTCGAGACACTCGTCTATCCCGTTGATGACGGTGCGTACTACCAGACCACGTTCGCCTACTGGCGACAGCTGCTCACTACGCGGGCGACACAGGTCGGGCTCGAACCCGCGACACCCCCGTCGTCGACGTCGAGTCCGGCAGGTGTCGGAACAGGCGTGACCGCTGACGGCGAGACGACATCTCTCACCACGAGTCCGCTCCTCGATGCGTGGACAGCACCTGGAGGGCGCTAACAATGGGACGCACGAACCCGACATATCGGGATGCGCTGCGGGCTATCGAAGACCGCTGGGGGGAGTTCCGGCGGGCGCTCCGTCGTCGCGACCAGCCGCGCTTCGACCGGCTGTTCGAGTACGCCCGCGAGCACGCCGACGCGAGCGGGCTGTTGAACCACCAGAATCCACTGGTGCCGGCGCTGTTCAGTATTGATCTCGAACAGGAGGCCACATTGGAAGACCATGAGGAACGCCTCGAAGCGCTCGAACATCGGCTCAACGAACAGCGCACCGATACGCAAGGACCCGATGGGGAAACCAGCGAGGAACCCCAATGAGTACACTCGCGACGATCGCATTCGACATCGAGACGACGGGATTTTCGACGACTGACCAGTTGACCGTCGTCGGCTTCGACGCCGAGATCGGCTCGCGAGTGTTCCTCAATACGGACGGGGGTGCGTGTTCCTCAGATATCGAACAGCGCGTGAACGAGCACCTCACCACGCCAGTGACGCTCTCTGTTCATGACGATGAGGGCGCGCTGTTGGACGCCGTCAAGACGTTCGTCGACACCACGATCGCACAGCGAGATGTCAAGCTCGTTGCCTACAACGGGGAAACCTGGAAAGGTGGATTCGATCTGCCATTTCTTCGAACACGGTTAAGTCATCACGAACGCGAGTGGCCGTTCGCTGAGCTACCGTACATCGACGTGATGGAGATATTCTCTTCACGATTCAATACGAGTGAGAACAGCCTCACTGGAGTGTATGACGAGCTCGTGGCTTCAGGCCACGGTACTGTCGATCCATTTGGGGAGAGCAGCGAAGCCGTCGGCGCGTGGGAGACTGGTGATTTCGGAGCGGTCGTACTCCACAACGTCGCCGATATTCGACGTACACGAGCGCTGATGGACGTCGCAGAACGATACTGCTCGAAATCAGACTTTTCAATGAAGTCACTGGAACCGATAATGGGTGGTCAGTAGTTCGGTTAATACAGATCACTATTGTGTCGTCATCAGTACATACTGCTCTGTTGAATCCGCAGAAGGCGGCGAGATAGCGTCGCTCTGAAGGTGGAAGCGAAGCGGAAGAGCCGAATGTGTCCAAACTCCTCTTCCGCTTCATTAAGCAAGCCGCGTCGCTGGCTCAAAAGCGCTGTGCCGCTAGTCCAACGGCGGTGAGTGATCCGACTGGCCACGGATTTCCCGGGTGGAAGCATGTCACGCTCCACTTTTTGCGGGTTCACATGGATGCGACGTACCGCGAGATCGTGGATTGGGCGAGTGAGATGGATCGCGTTCGTGGTCTGTTACAACTGTCGCGGACGGCATTTCCCGCACCCTCAACGCTGTACCGGTCGTTTGAGAGGGTGCCCATGTCGGTGTGGCGCGGTTTCCTTCGGGAGTCCGCGACCATCTGCGATCCGGGCTCGCACGGTGCCATCGATGCCACATTTTTCGACCGCGAAACGGCATCGAGACACTACCAAAACCGCTCGGATCGCCACATACGCACGCTCAAAACGACGGCGCTCGTCGATACAGACTCGTGTGCCATCCTCGATCTTCACTGCTCGGCACACTGGCCTCACGACACGCAAACTGGCCGTCGAGTCGCCCTTCGTAACACCGAGAAAATCGAGAGTCTCGCCGGCGACAAAGGCTATGACGACCAATCGCTCCGGGACGCCCTCCGATCAGAGGGCGTCCGGCCCCTGCTGCGTCATCGGTTGTTCGCTGCGTACGATCACGCGCACAACGCACGGTTGGACAGCGGGCTATACGGCCAGCGCTGGATGGCCGAGACCGCCTTTTCGGCCATCAAGCGTCGGTTCGGCCCCGCTGTCCACCCTCGCGCGTGGTACCGCGAGTTCCGCGAACTCGTGTTGACCGCCGCAGTCTACAACCTCGAACAGGCTCTCAAACAGTGATCCCCACGCCGTCATCGGATTCAACAAAGCAGTACATACAAAATATGCAGGTTCAACAAGCAGGTAATTCATGTATGTTGATAGGTAAAGAACAATTCTGTCATGATCGTATCCTCCTCTGTATCGGTCAGTTTGCCACTGAAATCCGTCGAAGAGTTTGTTTATGTCCTGCTATACAGATCCCGTATACCTGATTGGTCAGAAAAATAGCACTATGTGATCAGTCGAGTCGGTTATGGATGACTCGGTGCTTCAAATTTTGTTAGGGATCATTTTATATATCCCCTCATTGAACTGTTCGTATTATGTCAACAGGAGACGGCGAACGACAGTACCGGCTGAAATTGAAGGAGGAGGATAAGATCCAGGCAACAGTAACGGGAGTTGGCAGTGGGACACCGGAGGTAGACACATCAAGTTGGACCAATATTGACACTGCGAGTCTAGCGGAAGCCAGCGAAAATACAACCATCGCCCCCGGTTCTCAGATCTATACTAAAGTAGCAGACATCACCGAAAACCATGCACAATTAGTAGCCCAACGAGGCGTGTATCAGCGGAATCACCTCCCAGGTGACGAGATGCGAACTCAAGCAACAAAACAAGTTTCTGCGAGGTTATGCGAGGGGGAGTTGAACCAGGAACGAAATCTCGATTCGCTGTTCATCGTCGGGGTGGCAACTGGTGCTGACGTGACGATAAAAATTGCTAAGATTAGAGGTCGGTCCGCTATCGGTTTACCAGTAACTGTCCACGATCCGGGACTCGCACCAGGTCGCGAAGTACTTGTTGAGACGACAGCCAACTCAACACAGGCAAAGGTGGTCCGGATTGCTGATCAAAACCATGACGGCCAACTTCCGGATGGAGAAGTCCCTATCAAACTATCACAAGTAGCCAAATCCACAGGCAAAGCAACCGTAGAAGTTTCTGGCGTGTCATCTGAAGGGATAACAGGAACAATAGTCGATCTGCCTGCCGAATTGCCAACTGTCGGTGATACATTCCAGACATCCGTGAAGCAAGGCCGCAGACACACGACGGTTTCTTGGAGCGATGCTGATATTGTAGTCGAAGTCGAGTTTGATGACCCCTGTCCAGTAACTGGAACCGTGTCTATTGAATTGACGGAACAGGTGAACGGGAAGTACCGAGGAAACCTCATCACGTATACGTATCCAGATCTATCTGTCGGAGAAACATACACGATATCGGTTTATAAATCGAAAAACGGAGGCACACTCAAAATAGGAAGCCAGTCGATACCCATCAAACTTGTCGACTCAATTGACACAACAGGAGAAGCTACGGTCAAGATTGTCGAAATATCTGGTACAATTTACGGAAAAATAGTTGGGGAAATTAGCCCCCTCAATATTGACGACGCAGAGTCTTCCAGCGTCGATCTGACAAATCTGAGTAAATTATAACCACTCAGTCAAGATGTGACACGAGTTATAACGCAATTTGTAGTTGTCACGGTGGATTTTCTGCGTCATTGAGTCCCTCGAACGTTCCATTCGTATAGGCGTATCGCCACCGCTGGAGAATCGCTCGCGTCACAAGGCTTGTTTCAGACACAGCAATACAAGATGGGTCGACAGGACGGCTCAGAGCATCGGGAGGTGAATGGAAGTGTCGGCGCGGCGCGTCGGGTTTCGGATGACAGTCGAACCGAAAATTTCGGTCTCGGTCATCTGTGTAGTGTGCGGCGTAGTTCCCGGTGAGACTCCACCGGACATCTATCCGCGCTGTTGACGCCGCTCCGACGCCGTCGGATAGTTCAACGGAAAGTGTCTGTGGATTCAGGGGGTCGTCTAATGATGCCGCCTGGACCAGCGGCTCTAGTTCCACGAACAGGTCCCGTATTTCCCGTAGTGCCCCGGCGTCGATAGGACCAAATACCTCAGACTGCTCGTCTGGCTGAATATGGTGAGCGGGGTCTCCGTCGTCGGTCATACCACGATGGATGTATCGCCGTTACCATCGTCATCCGTGTCCGTGCCAGTGAGGTGACCAGTTTGGCTCACCTCACCGATCGCGAGTGTTGCCTGTGCGAGCGCGAGGTTGCGTCGCGTCGTTTGCCATTCTGTGAGGAGCGCACCATGATCGCTGTCGGCGTCCCCGATATCCAGTTCTCGGGCGAATTCCTCGGGTGAATCAACACCGTATTCCTCGCGCCACGCCTGGATCTGCGTCTTCATATCGGCGATGCCGGACGCGATCTCTTCGGGCGTCCGTTCCGCGAGGAGCGACTGGGCGTGTTCGGTGACGATAGCGGTTTCCGACCGTCGGTAGTGCGTCGTCTGACCGTCCTGTGACGTCGTTACCTCACCAGCGCTCTCAAGCGTTCGCAGGTGCTTTCGCGCCGTGGTCGGTGAGACGCGGGCACGCTCGGCGATCTGTGCTGCAGACAGCGGATCGTACACACGAGAGATGACTTCGTACACTCGTTCGAAGGGCGTCGTCTCCTCGATCCATTCCTCTTCGACGACATCGTTCACGTCACGGTGTTCGGTGCCGCCATCCGGGCTCACTCGGTGGGGTGGGGACAGCTCTTCGGACATTATGTGCCAACCAACGGGAGAGCGGTATAATAATCTGTGGGGTAGTATATTGTTCACCGTATTCAAGATATGGAGGACTGTCCACAGCAGTCTTAACCAACAGAGATCTGTAAGACGGTCGTTCTGTTGGTTAACACGCTACCGGATGTTCAGCTAACAAACCCGGAAACGATTCTGGAAGTGGGGTTAACAGAGCGAACCCACGAGAGTACGCTGTTTCTGTCAAGGCGATCTCCATTCCCTGAAATCCGGAACAGACACACCGGCGATTATGCGAGATTTCGGTGTATAGAATGGTAGATGGGTGACTTACGCAAATGACGTTCACGATCGATTTCCTTGACGATGGTCGCGTCCTTGAATGGGAAGCGACCGACGATGGCGCCACCATGACCGAACGCGACGACTACACGCCCCGTTTCTTCGTCGCAGCACGTGACCCTGACACTGACATCGATCTTACACAACTTCATTCACTATACGAACGGCATCCTGACGTCGTCGCGACCGAATCCGTGTCGCGGCGCTCCGGCTTCAGGCGTGACGACGAGCGCGCTCTGGCTGTCGACGTCAACCATGTCGACCGCGTCACACCGCTTGTGCGACAGGCACACCAACTGTCAGCGTACCCCGTTGGAGATCTCGCCTGCTTCAACGTCGATTTCTCACGGGAGTTTCGCTACTGTCTGGAGACGAATTGCGATCCAACGCCGACGGCGGAGCTGTCGACACTCCGGCTTGGTGTTCCAGTCACCGAGATAGGCCAAGACACGTACAGCGAGCTCACAATTGCCGGCGAGACTGTTACCGGGTCAGCAGGAGACATCCTCACCACCGTCCAAGCGGCGATCGAAACACATGATCCAGACATCCTCGTCTGCTCGACGAGCGAGATCGTCCCGACGCTGTACGAGATGGCGACGGCTGCCGGCGTCGACGACTTCTCGCTGAGTCGGTGGCCGGACGTCGACTACCAGCAGCTCGCAAGCCGGTCGACGTACTCGAGCTACGGCCGCGTCGGTCACTCCCCGGCGCGGTACAACGTGCCCGGTCGAGCGATCATCGACGAGTCGAACACGTTCTTCTACGGGGAGACGAACCTCGACGGCGTACTCGACCTCGTGTCGCGCTCGAAAAAGCCTATCCAGGAGCTCGCGTGGGCATCGATCGGGAACGTCCTCACCGCGATCCAGATCTGTGAGGCCCACGACCGCGGCGTCCTCGTCCCGTGGAACTCCTGGCGACACGAGTTCTACAAGCCGATGGGGACGCTCCACGACGCCGACCGCGGCGGCTTTATTTTCGCGCCCGAGGTCGGCCTCCACGAAAACGTCCACGAACTCGACTTCTCCTCGTTGTACCCGAATATCATCTGTACTCGGAATGTGTCACCGGACGTCATCCGGTGTGACTGTCACAGCGACCGCGACGACGTCCCCGGCCTCGGGTACTCAATCTGCGATGATCGAGGCTACCTCGTCGACGTGCTCCAGCCGATCATCGACGCTCGCGACGAGATCAAGGCAGCCATCCGTCGCGAGAAGAAACGAGACGACCCTGACGAGGACCGGCTGTCGGAACTCGAGGGGCGGTCGGGCGCGCTGAAGTGGATCCTGGTGGCTTGCTTCGGATATCAGGGATTCAGCAACGCGAAGTTCGGTCGTATCGAGTGCCACGAGGCAATCAACGCGTTTGCTCGCGAGATTCTGCTGACGGCGAAACAGCAGTTGGAGGACGGCGGCTGGCGTGTCGTCCACGGCATCGTTGACTCTATCTGGGTGACCCCGGACCCCGACGTCGACGACGATGACCGCGAAAACCTCGAAGCGCTCACGACGGCGATCACGGAACGCGTCGAGATTCGGCTCGAACACGAAGCCCACTATGACTGGGTAGCGTTCGTTCCCCAGCGCGAGAGCAACGCCGGCGCACTCACGAAGTATTTCGGCAAGGTGGCTGCCAACGACGAGTTCAAGTTACGCGGTATCGAGGCTCGCCAGCAGTCGACCCCGCCGTTTATCGAGGATGTCCAGCGGGATTGTCTCGAACGGTTCGACGCGACTCGGTCACCGGACGCCGTACTCGACTGTCTCCAAGACGCCATCAAGCGCCTCCACGCTGGAACGGTGCCGATTGACCAACTTGTCGAACGGAATCGAGTCTCCAAGCCGCTGAAAGGGTATACGCAGAACACACAGAACGTGGCGGCACTGAAACGGGCTCGCGATCAGGACCTCGCCATTCATCCAGGACAGGACATCGAGTACGTAGTCGTCGACGACGAGAAAAGCTCGCGAGAACGGGTCGCGTTGACTCACGAGGAGGTCGAGTCGTACGATGCGTCGTACTACGAGACGCAACTCGTCAGAGCTGTCGAGAGTGTGCTGTCACCGTTTGGCTGGGATCGGGCGGAGATTCGTCGAGAACTCACAGAGACGCGGGTCCCGAAGTTGGCAGCGTACGCGAGCACAGAGAACAGTTAACCAACACAGCGGAGTGGGTTTGTTGGTTACCTAAGATCCCTTTAGGGTCGAACCCCCACACCCCGTGTGCGATATGAAATTGCGAAGATGGTGGGGAGGGGTGATCGGGGAGAGAGACCATGAAACATCTGGAATCCGCTATTTTACGGAGGAGAGGTCTCAAAGATAGCGATATCAAGACAGGCTATATTTTGGAAACCTTTACATAGCCGCTCTGTCAACCATAGCCGCAATGGGCCTAAGGTCGGTTGAAACGAAACAGTATGTTTCGTGATATAACCGAACTTGTCCGGGGCTTTATTCCTTCGTGAGCTGAACGTCTCTGTCGGTTTATCGTCTTCTCGTGGACTCTCTCACCGAATTCCGACATCTTTGGATGGTTCGTCCGTGCCTACCTTCTCGTGAAATTCATATCGCACACGGGGTGTGGGGGTGACTTATCGACGAGATCAGACTCTGCTCGGGATATTCAAGAGATAT
This sequence comes from Halorubrum sp. ASP1, assembly GCF_005435135.1. NCBI lineage: Archaea > Methanobacteriati > Methanobacteriota > Halobacteria > Halobacteriales > Haloferacaceae > Halorubrum > Halorubrum sp. ASP1. Next base: position 80,855 of record NZ_SGUA01000010.1, read on the forward strand.
TTTCGGCACATCTGGTCGAGAATATGTCCAGTGTTTCATCTCGCACACGGGGAGTACCTCCGCTGAATTCTTCTGTCTTGCCTCGACATCGACAGCTGTTCGATGGCCTGATCGACATTTCATATCGCACACGGGGGGTCACTACGATCAATTGATTTCGCCCGTGGTTACGGTATTATTTCGTCTACCCATCTAGAAACAGTCTGTATCGGCAGAATTCAGCAAATTTAATCTCGCACACGGTACCCATATTTATTTATAGTTTCGACCTAACTGCGCAAATATGGCTGACGGCGACGATCAACAGTCCCTCTCACAATCTATCAAAGGTCGCCTCCAAGAGGGCGTTCAGAATTCGGTTTTTCGAGATAAGGGTCTTCTTGACCCGGATGCCGTCATCGACGAGGACCGGATCGTCGGTCGTGATGACCAGCTGGACGACATCATCACCTATCTCCGACCGGCATTACAGGGGAACCGCCCGCCCAATATGCTTCTCTACGGCCCATCGGGGACGGGGAAGTCACTCATCATCAATGCGGTCTGTCAGCAGGTTCTTGAACTCGCGAACGCCCAAGATGACCGTTTTGGCGTTATTAAGATCAACTGTCAGACAATCAAATCGCACGATAGGGCTGTCTATCGTCTTGTAGAAAACGCCGCTAATGAAGCCGACGTCGAAGTCGGTGTTCCGCAGAGTGGCGTCTCGACAGACCAGAAACTCAGCCGATTCTATGAGATCCTGAGTAACAATTTCGACTCGGTCATTATCATCTTGGATGAGATTGACCTCCTGGTGGGACGACAGCGGGACCCGAACGAGGAACCAGCTTACTCAAAGCTGCTTTATCAACTCTCTCGGGCATCACAACTTGGTCAAATCGAGGGGCACGTGTCCGTTGCTGCGCTCACGAACGATCCCCGATTCATGGAGAACCTTGACGGCCGGGCTGAGAGCTCGTTCAATCCGCAAGACGTCGTCTTCTCAGACTATGATGCGGACCAACTACAATCTATTCTACGACGACGTCGTGATGCGTATCGGGACGATGTCCTTGAAGACGGTATTATTCCACTTAGCTCAGCGTTTGCGGCACAGGATCACGGCGACGCGCGGAAAGCGATCGATCTATTCCGGAAAGCAGGCGAGATTGCGGACCGAGAGAACGAAGATACGGTTGATGAAGGACACGTTCGCGATGCCCAGAAAGAAGCGGAACGGGATCGGACATTGACTCAAATGCAGGGTCTGTCGACCCAAAAGAAGCTCTCGCTTTACGCTACTGCAATCGTCCCCGTCTACTCACAACGCAACCTGAACGCCGTTCCCAGCACAGTCGCGTACCGTGTGTATCAGTATCTTACTGACTTACTTGATGCCGATACAAAATCGCGCGACTCCTATCTCCGCTATATGAGTGAGGCAGAGACATACAATTTTGTCACATCAGAAAAGCGGGGACGTGGCTACGGGAGTGGCGTTCACAAAGAGTACACGTTCGTTGACAATCCTGGCGTGGTTGCTGAAACCCTTCGAGCAGATATCCGGATCGAGGAAGCAGATAACGAAGGTGATCTTATCAAGTCAGTTGTCAACGCACAGATAGACGACTTCTTTGAGGGAAAGTAACTCGGAGCGACACAGTCGCTGCTATTTGATTCATTTCGCACACGGGGTGTGATTCTGCCAGAAGAAATATTATATATTCTAAGTGTGTCTGACAATCGTACTCATAATTTCATTTCGCACACGGGGTGTCCCCGCACAACTCGTCAACTGATTCATCTCTCACACGGGGTCTACCCCGGTTGAGGGTAGAATCATTTCGCACACGGGGGGTGCCAACGAGATACCTCAAAGAATTTCATTTCGCACACGGGGTGTGTACGCCGCAAGATCGGGCTAGCCATCTGCTCTACTCGTCAGGATTGACCGGTGACTTATACTTGGATTTGACTTGGTCTCCATCCCGCCACTGCCAGTAGTAGTAGCGATTATCGTTGATCTCCTTGATCGTGATCGTCGCTTTGGCCGGGACGTCGTCTGGGAGCTCGTCTGGTTGCTCTTCGACCTCTTCTTGATCTGCCGACTCCTTGAGATGCGCCTCTCGTTCCTTGTGCTTGGCGAGCGCTTCAGTATACGTCGCAACATCTCGGAGCTGTTCCGGGTCCGACTCGTTGAGCATGTTGACGATCTCCGTCGGCAGGTTCGCCGGTGGGTGCGGGGGTTCGTAGGACATCGGCTACTCTCGTGTTAACCAACACGACCCACGAATCCATAGTTTTGTTGGTTAAGACGATAATAACGGCTCTCGTGCTTGCTAGATGTAACACTACTCGAAACTTGTTTATAAATTAGTTTTGTACTATGTCATACTGTGCTTCGGCGCATCGAACTCAAGGTCCTCGCCACGGTCGCTCGCGGCGATACGATCTCCGAGCTCGCGACGAAGCTCGACCATAGCGAGAGCTACCTCTCTCGTGCCGTCGCCGACCTCGTCGAGAAGGGGCTCGTCTACACGGAACACGACGGGCGGCGAAAACGAGTCATCCCGTCGGATGCTCGCGCCGTCGAGCTCTATCAGGACCTCGTCCGTCAGCACTCCCACATTGACTTCCCCGAGCTACTGACCGGCAAGGCACTCGAGGTGCTGTACTACCTCGACCAGCCGCGAACTGTTTCCGAGATCGCCGACCGGAGCGACAACTACCGCAACACAGTCAACCGGGTCCTCAAGCGGTTTCGCGACCGTGGGTTCGTCGGGACGGCCGACGGCCACTATGAGTTCAACGCTGACTTCGACCGCCTCCACGAGTTCGCCCGTGAACTCACACACCATCTACATCGACAGCGCCTCGAAGCCGTCGCCCCGAAGGGCACGATTCTCTGGGAGGACTATGACGAATTCCTCGCTCAAACTGAGACGGAGATAGACGCAGACGGATTCCACGAAACCGGCCTCCCTCGGTTCGCGATGTTTGATCTCCAGTTCCTGCTCACCGGCCACCGCTACTACGTCTACTCCGAGGAACTCGACGCAGTCTCGCCGGCGGAGCTGTGTTGTCACACTCTCTTGATCGACACCGGTAGCCGCTACCGTTCGTACTGTCTCCTCCTGCTCAGCCACGTCGACGTTGACGAAGACGACCTCCGAACGCGATCTGCGAAGTACGACCTCGAAGACGAAATCAACGCCTTGCTCCGCTACCTCGAAACCCACGGCGAGATCCAGGACGATCGTCTCCTCAAGTGGGACGAGTTCCAGAAGCTGGCGGCCGAATACGAAATTGACCTGTGACAAATTTTTGATTTTACATGGATTCGGCTCTGTTGAAATCCTATTCTTCAGACATATTCTCACCTGAAACAGCCGGTCGATGAGAGCTGTGTACTAATCGTTTCAAGGCATCGCGTCTAACGTTGTGGCCACTGCAATAGGTGTTAGAATTGCCAAAAACAGCCACTGATGCTGATTTGTCCATTGTCGGACTCTTGTGGAACGACGGCGTAAGAGAGCAATCAAACTGAACGAGAGAAGCCCAAGCATGCTGACTAGGTTCCCAGTAAGTCCCATCCAGAGTGCAACAGGGAGCGGAAGAACAGTCATAACGCGATCTGCTGTTCTTTCGAAATCCATACTCTCAACTTCTAACACTAAAAAAAATATCTACTGGTCTTAAAGAACGAATCACTCTATTGATATCCTTTGCTGTGCGATTCGTGAGTCCCCTGTACTGACCACACCCGGTCAGAATATATCACTTCCTAAGGATTTCAACAGAGCCATGGATTCAGAGGTATTTCTCGCCCTGGACGCCACACAACTCATAATTAGTGAGAACTCATTTAGAAATTAGGTTAAAGTAGCAACGCCAAGGAATACTTTACAATGAAAACAGATACGAACGGTACCCTTGCTGACGGTATCCAGATATCCATCGACCTACCACTCCAAGATGACCGTTTACTCAGTGGCGATGCGACAGGTGATATTCTTCTCTTTTTAACTCGACACCACGATGAATCGTTTTCGATGACAGACCTTGCTGACGCAATTGGTTACACGCGACCGACGATCACCAAGACGGTTGATACACTTTCTAGGAACGATCTCGTTATCGAAGAACACGACGGACCCCGCCGACTTGTCCAGATCAACCGTGACCGGCTCACCATCCCAGACCATCCATTCCTCGGAATTCCCCAGTCGGAGTTTCACGCGCCGGTACAGGATGCGACTGACCAACTCCGTACTAAACTTGATGACGTCCTCGCTGTCGTTCTGTATGGAAGCGTTGCTCGCGGTGAGGCTGACCGTCGCAGCGATATTGATATCTGGGTGTTGGTTCGTGAAGACCGACCGAGCAATCAACGACAGGCGAACCACATCAGGCAGTCGCTTGAGGAAGACACGTTTGGCGGGGATCGATATGCGTTCGATATTGATGTTGAGTCTCTCCAAGGAATCCCGACGTACGCTGAGGAGCTCCAAGAAATTATTCACGATGGTATCGCAGTCTATCAAACAGATGAATTTGACACCGTCCGTAGTATGATTCTTCACGGTGATGGGTGATTCGGAGGCTCTCTGGGCGAACTCGTTCACTAGAGCTAATTTAAAGTTCAAAGATTTCGTACTAACGAGCATGACTCCCCACCCCGTCACGGAGACACCCCCACATGATCTCGAAACGGGGATCAATCACCTCGCAACCGTCGGGCGGTTATTGGATCATCCAGAACTGGCGCGTGTCTATGTGTACACCTGCTATTACGGGCCGGTCACCCGCCCAGAGATCAAGGCGGCACTGGATATCCCAAAGACCACCGTCTACGATCACGTAGAAACGCTTGAGGCCCTCGGAATTGTCTCTCTGGCGGGAGATCGACCGGTGGAAGTGACCGCAGATCCGGTTCGCATCACCACTAACGATATTGTTGTGACGCCGACGATCCTCCATGCTGTTGCACTCCAAGAAGTCGACGAAGATGTCTCATACTTCGTTGAGCGACACGGTGTTGGTAAACTTGCTGCTGCTGTCCGACAGGCTGGACTCCATTATGCTGGTCAGATCTCCCAGCGAATGGCTGCTGATCCACTTGGTATCCCATCTGGGGAAGCGATCAGTATTGTCCTCGCGCTGAAGCCCGTGCTCGCAGTTGGGCACGAATACGATCCCTACTTCGACGTGATTTTCCCAGAAATTTCGGATGACATCGGATTCGAGAGCGACCATGACGCAGCAGCACCTCGTCAGAATACCGAGTCGTGACTGAGTCCATCACAGCAGTCGACGCAAACGAATTGGGGCATCGAAAAATAGTGCCCGTATCTATCGAATGGCTGTTCTAGACGAGCTCTCGGGATTCGAGTTCGAGGATGTCATAGAGGATGTCTTCCGCAACCTCGGCTACGAGAACGTCCGGCAGGCTGAGAAGACAGCTGACGAGGGACGGGATGTCATCATGGAGGAGGTCGTCGACGGTACACGACGCGCGATTGTCGTTGAGTGTAAACACACGGGGACGGTCGGGCGGCCGGTCGTCCAGAAGCTCCACTCGGCGATCGCGACGTTCGATTTCGATGGCCCGAAGCGGGGGATGGTCGTTACGACCGGCCGGTTTACGAGTCCCGCTCAGGAGTACGCCGACCGTCTCCAACAAAACGACGATCCACACCCAATCGAGTTACTCGGTGGTGAGGACCTTCGAAAGATCGCCGATGAGATCGGCCTCGACCTCTACAACGGTCGCATCGAGATTCTCTGCGACGAGACCCTCCGTCCATACGACCCGGCAGCTGACGTCGACGCGCCCGTCAGGGAGGTGTTTCGTGACATCAAGAATATCGAGGCTACCGGCCTCTCAACACCGCGCTCAGCGGTGACCTTCCGACCGGTGGTCGCGGTTACCGCCGACACGAACGCCGTCTTCGAGACGTCTGTCGGCGTCATCCACCGGATCAACGATCGGACGCGGTTCGTGGTTCATGCTGAACGCGGGCAACCGCAGGTCGTCGACGAAGACGTCGCAACACTGGTCACCGAGAACCTCCATACGAGGATCGAACTCGGCTTGGAACGGTTGGGGGAGGTGTTCGACGACGTTGAGGAGCGCCGATTCGGACAGACCCAGACCGAGTACAAGGAGTGGGCTGTCGAGCGGCTCCAGCAGCACCATACAACGACTGTCACCTACACCGGCGACAACAACGTCACGTACAATAAGACGTGTGAGCCGAATCTCTCGGATATCTCAGTACAATCGATTGAGCCGGTGTATCTTCCTGAGGTTCGGCAGACGACAGAGATACTGGAGTATTCGTATCCCTACGAATACTATGCTGGTGGCCCTTCACGAGTCACTACAGAAGACGGGATTCACCGATGTGTCCACTGCGAGACGAGCGGTGTCGACGAGACCTACACGTATTGTCCGAACTGCGGGGCGATCGCCTGCGACACCCACATCAAGACCGAACGGCTCGAAGGGGAGCCGGTCTGTACAGGCTGTGCGGTGACCGAACGGTTCGCACTAAAGACGAAATACTTCTACGACGAAGAGAATCTCGAGACGTTTCGCGAGGAGTACGCTGGGATGTCGATCCACGAGAAGGCGATGGAGAACAAGCTCTTGGCTGGAGGAAGCGTGGTCGTGACGCTGCTGCTCGTCGTTGGACTCCTTGTCATCGGCGGCATCATCTGAGCGGGATCGGTGTTCACACTGGCTCAGCGACCAGTTCTTCGAGCGGGCAGTCGAGCGACCGAGGCTTTCGAGTGTTCTCTCCCACCGAATCAGATAAAAATCAGTCAACTGTTGCCGCTGATCAGCTCCTCAATGAATCGGAAGCCGTTCACGAACGTCACCGGGTCACCGTACCCCTCGCTCGCGAGCACGGTTTCGGCCCCCTCGCCAGCCACGATATCGGTCGTGTAGATGTACACATCGGTCGCCGTCCCCGCACTGAGGTGCTGGGCAGCTAAAGCGGCGAGGGCGGCGTCGGCACGCTCGACCTCGTCGGCAGGGCGGTCGTCGGCGTTCGCGATGTATCGCTGGACACCGTCCATCACCCGCGAGACGACTGGCTCGGCGAACTCGAGCGACGCCGCGATCGCCGCCCAGCCCTCGTCGATTGCGGTGTCAACCGGCACTTCCTCAATGTTGGGCTCGTTGACGGTCAGCTCCTCGTACACCCGCTCGGGCAGGATGAAGGCGATGTCGTTCCGGCGATCGAACCGCCGAACGGCCTGATAGCGGCTGTTCGAGGGCTGTCCCATCGCGACGAACAGGCCGGTGTCGGCGATGTGGAGCCGACTCACGCGTCGCTAGTTTCGTCGCTGTCGATATCCAACTCATCGAGCCCCGTCCCTGCCTCCTCGATGTCGTAGTGCTCGTGGACCACAGGCCTGAGCGCCTGCAAGATCATCTCCGCGGCTAGCGGTGAGATGTTCAGGTCTTCGGCCATTAGTCGGTGGGTCACTTCGCCGCGTTCACGGGCGACGGCGTAGGTGAGCGCCGTTGCGAGGCCGGCGACGCCGTGGCGGTGGATGTAGGTGTCGATGTCGCCGTCCGTCTCGGCGCGGCCGACGGCGTCGATGAGCGCCGGCGTGATCGTGTACCCTCGGTCACCGGCGGCCGTCGTCACTGTCAAGTCAATCTCCCGGACGGCGTACCGGCGTGGCTGCTCGTCGTCGGTGACGTCGACGACGCCGGCGTCGACGAGCCGGTTGACGTAGCTATAGGCCGTTCCCTGGGCAAGTTCGAGGTCGTCCATCACGTCTTGGACGGTCGCCTCCCGCTCCCGAGCGAGGTACGCGTATAGCTGAGCTAGTTGTGGCTCCTCAAGGAGGTCAGCGACCGAGAGGAAGTCCTGGACGATGTCGCCGTCGGCGCGATTTGAGGTACGTGACACGGGTGGTTCTTGATTACAGTTTACAGTGAAACAGTAAAGAGTGTTTGGGCCACTCCGCCAGCGTCGCGACCAGATGCTCCTCGAGGTCCCGTGTCCAATACGTCGCGAGCCCGGATGGACTACAGCGGGCGCACAGTTACAACGGGCCTTCCAGAAACCCGAGTTCGACCCGGAACCGGGCGAGTGCCGCGAGTGTGTCGACGACCACCCCACAGCCGTCACAGACGAATTGATCGCACCCCTACGACTATTTGAGAGACCGTAAGAAGGGAACTCGAGTGCTTCCTGCTAGACGCTTTCGCTGTCATTTCTATATTGTCTAATTGGTTGTACTGTACGACTATACTAACTAGTTGTACTCAATAGTACAACTAACCATACTAACTGATTTGTCTGACGCAAATTTATGACGAATGGGTCTAACAAGTGAGACATGCTCACGTACACGACATACAGCGAAGCTGGCGGCGTCGGGAAGACGACGCTCGCGTCGAATCTCGCCGACGCGCACGGTCAGCACGATCGTGATGTTCTCGTAATCGATCTTGACCCTCAGAATGGCTCGTTGACGTACTTACTCGGCGTTGACGCTCCACGAGATGATAGTAACGCAGACAACATCGCGCGCCACCTCATCGACCGACCAAAGGGCTCATTCGAGGACCTCATCCTTGAGACGTCATTTGGATTCGACCTTGTTCCAAGCCACAATATGCTAGAAAATCTCGCCGATCTCCTTGCTCGCGCTGCCTCAATGGCAGAAGACCTCGATGAAGAGTTCGAGCGCCACGATCAGCTGCGACAGGTGCTTCTCAACGCGAATATCCCCGAAGAATACGATACGATCGTCGTCGATCCACCGGCAACCGCTGGTCCCCATCTCTACAACGCTATTGGCGCAACCCGTTCGCTGGTGATTCCGCTGGAACCGACAGGGAAAGGGATGCAATCGATAGAGGGGCTACAAGATGTTGTTCAGGGCTTCGAAGACACGGTGGGCGTCACTGTTGGTGTCCTCGCGGTTGTGCCAAACGGCGTTGGACGGACGACGGACCAACAACACTACCTGACCCGTATCCGCGAGTTGGGGTACGACGCGCCAGTCGCAATTGGTGAGCGATCGTCGCTGTTCGAAGGCTGCTGGGACAAGCAGACGACAGCGTTCGCGTACGTCAATGAGTATCGCTCCCGGAAACGTGATCACGAAATGGAGACGCTCGAGCAGTTACATGAACTCGGCAGCCATCTTGAGGAGGTGAGTGCCTAATGCCGAACGGCATGAAGTCCGGCAGCGGCGATGATCCCTTCGCCGAGGACGACGATGTTGAGGATGATCCTGTCGACGACGTCGCGGATGCCGACAAAGCTGCTGGTGATCCGTTCGATGAGCAATCTACAACACCAGATCCTGATCCGACGTCGACGACGCTACCAGGCATTCCTGACCATCCTGCTGACGAATCGTCTCGGCTACCGTGGATCCACCGTCGCGATGGAGTGAAAGACGATCGGGACCACAAGACGATCCACTATACAGAACACACGGTAAAGCGGGAACGTCGGGAGCTCCGGCCTGCGCTTGAGGAACAGCTCGGAGACGATGTCGAACTCACTGACGCCCGAGAGGCGGCATATCTCGTCGGAATGGACCATCTAGACGAGGTCGCCGACGTACTTCGAGAGTGGGGCTACGATATCGAGTGACCGGTATCGGTACGGCCCGTGCTATCCCTTCAGAGGAATATCACCGAGCGCGCCCCAATTAGGGACGCCGAACAGTTCACCTCGCAGGGCCCACAAGATGGAATGTCCCACCGGTGTGTCGTCGATCGGCTTGACAGCGAGCGTGTGCTCGGCGGTATGGCAGTCCGAAAGGACGCAGGGCAGCATGATCACACCAGCGTATAGCGTCGGTGCCGCCGGAGCGCATAGCGGTAGGAACCATACGAAACGCCGCTCGTCAACAGCAGATACGTACCGAAGAGCACGCCGAATACAGGCGTCAACACGACGTTTCCGGTGACTGCGAACCACGTCACGAACAGCCCGAGAGCCGTTCCGCCACCCACGACGAACAGGTACACCATCATGACGAGCGTCGACGGGACGACCGTTTCCGTCCCCCAAAACTCGCGCTCCTCGTAGATTGGGTACGCCGAGCCGATGCCGACCGCGAACATCGCCGCAGCGAGACACATCACAACTCCGACGGCGGCGGTCGCCACCGCCTCAAGCACCGTTATCCCGAAAAGGATCGGGACGAACGAGCTGAGAACAACGACCGGCACTCCAATCGCAACGCCGGCGAGAAGCCGTCCACGGACGAGAGCCGCGGATGATGTCTCGGTGAGAAGGATGAACGGTAGTTGCGGCCGCTCGTCACCGAGCGGGTTCAACCCGAAGGTAGCGCCTGAGAGGTATGTCGCGAGAACGACGCCGCCCCCAGTGATGAGGGGTCCGAGGGCGTCACCCGAAAACTCGAGAAACATCGTCCCGAACGGTGCGATAAAAAAGACGGCAATCAGGAGATGACTCAACTCCGCCGGATCACGGCGACCGCGCACGAGAATCCCCCACGCGATACGACCGGGTTTAGTCCATGCGAACGGTCGTGGGGCAGAGAATCCGCCACTCGATCGCCGCACCTGCGTCGACTCGTTGTTGCCGACCGGATCGGTAAACCACAGCGTAGAAACCTGCCTGGTCGAGACGGCGAGACCGACCGGCGTGAGAGCGATTAAAGCCGCGAGCACCGCCACCGCCCCTAGGGAAGTCGGTCTGGAGACCGGTGTTCCGACGAACGCGAGCGCAACGTATTCCACGAGGGGATCGAACGCTACTGTCGACAACAGCCGCTGCACTGAGAGGTCGGATTCGACGATGAACTGCCCAGCGAACTGCGACGCGACGACGAGTCCGACCATCGCGAGGATACCGACCGCTTTCAGGAGACGGCGAAGGCTGGGGAGTTTCCGCAGGAGTCGCAGCACAGCAATTCCCCCGGCGTACCCCCAGACGGCGGCACAGCAGACGAGCGGCAGCGCGACCGCCCCGCCCGAAGCAACGAGCAGCGGCGAGCCCATTCCGAGTGCGAATGTGACGACCACTGCCCCGACCGGGATCCCGAACCACAGGGAGAGCCGTCCCACCTCCGCTGTGATGAGCCCAATAACGACTGATCGCGGGTGAACCGCCAGCAGAACGAAATCCGCACCGTCAATGTGTCCGAGCCGTTCGAGGGTCCGAAACACCGATATCGACAGGAGACCGAGAGGAACGAGCGTCGCAGCGGGCGCGAAGAACGGGACCGCCGTCACGGAGCGCGCGGTTTGCCCAAGCACATACGCCGTCGGCAGCGCGAACAGGAGCGCGCCGCCGAAGAACAGCGCCGTGAGCAGGAGTCCAAGGACTCGACGGGGGTTTCCGAGGTACCCACGGAGGCTTCGGACGAACTCCGCCCGCCCAATTCGGAGCCCGTGGCGAACGTCCTGTCGGAAGCTCATGCTCTCCGAGAGGCCGCGTCCGTTTCGGGTTCGCTCGTGACGGCGAGGAACGCGTCTTCGAGGGATCCACTTTCGCCAGTCTCCGCACGGGCCTGTACTTCGGTGGGCGTCCCCTCGGTGACGAGTCTCCCGTCAAACAACACCCCGACCTCGTCAGCGACGGCTTCGACCACCGGAAGAATGTGTGTTGAGAGGAACACCGTGGTTCCTGCGTCGGCGAACGTGGTGATCGATTCCCGGATGGTGCGCGCCGCTCGGGGGTCAAGCCCCGATGTCGGTTCGTCTAAATACAGGACGTCCGGTTCGTGCAGGACACTCTGTATGAACGCGGTCTTCTGTTTCATTCCCTTCGAATACCCGTCGATCCGCCTGTCCGCGTCACCGGCTAACCCGAATTGGTCGAGGTACTCGCCGATGCGCTCGCGGGCAACGGACCGCGAAATGTCGCGAAGGTCGGCGACGTATTCGAGCTGTTCGCGGGCGCTGAACTCGTCGTACAGCGGCGGCGTCTCAGGGAGATAGCCGACCCGATCGGCGATCGCACGCCGGTCGCTCGGGTTGACGCCACAGACGCGTACCGATCCGCTGTCCGGATCGCTGAGACCGGTAAGCAGCCGCATCGTCGTCGTCTTCCCCGCACCGTTCGGGCCGAGAAAGCCGTAGACGGTCCCGTGCGGGATGTCGAGTGTGAGACTGCCGAGAGCGACTTCTGAGCCGTAGCTCTTCCGGAGATCGGTCGCCAGAATGGCGGATTCGTCGTGGGTGGAGGGCATACGTAACGGATGTCATTTCCCGAACCGGTCGTCTATGCGTTTCGGAATCATCTTGCGGTCACACGTACGGGGGTGATGCCCATGGGTAGATAGCGACGCGAATAGACAGCGTGATCGCTCCGCCGAACTCTCATTTTGTATAGCGATATATGATACATTACTTCTGGGCATTCTCTGTCCGATAAGTTGCTTATTTCGCGTGTCCCTAACGGACACACGGATAACCAATACTATTATACTACTGTCAGATAGACGCTATCCTATGAGATCACCACACTTAGAATTACCACAGAACACAGCACGAGGGGTTCTCCCCTGGGATTTCCGTGAGTGAGCAAACCTACAATTGGTCGAGGAAATCACTCGACGAACTCGTCGATTTCTACGAGCGCGAAATCGCTCCTGAACGCCGGCAGGGGGGAAATGATCCAGACGAGATCCCCACCTACCAGTGGCTCGTCGATCACGGCTATAGCGGTCTCCAGTACGCTGTCCGGGAGCATCATGACATGACACTCTCCGAGTTCTTCGAACAGGCTGTTGGACTCGGAGACGACACCTCTTCGGAGACGCCATCGTGGCCGATCGATAACGAGCAGATGATCGAGTACCTCGAACAGTACTTTCGGTCACAACAACGGGGGTCGGCTGCGGAGACCACCCTCCAGTCAAAGCGTTCGCGGCTCGGTCAGTTCCTTCGTCATTACGAAGCCCTCCACGGGACGTCCGCTATCGTCGCTCGTATCACCGATGTCGCTGACCAACCTGAAGAGATTCAGCGCGTCACAGCCGTCTTCGACATCCTTGATGACGAGCTCGAGAGCAACGATTCGAAGCGTCGGTACCGGTCTGACATCGACGATCTCTACAGCTGGCTCGTCGATCGCGGCTACGGCGCGTTTAATCCCGTCCGGTACGACCACGAGTGGGATGTTGCCAAACGCGACAACCCCGCCCTTGCGCCTGCTCAGGTCGGAAATCTTGCGGCTGTGACTGAGAACATCGAAGAGCAACTGATTGTCTTGGGACTGTGTGCCTGGGGCCTACGCCGGAGTGAATTAGCAACCCTCCACGTGGAGAATGTTGAGCTTCAAACGGAGTCACCATACCTTTCGTTCGACACGCGGAAGAATGGCCCCGGAACAGTAGCGTTGATCTACGGTCAAGATGTCCTTTCGGACCGGATCGCACAGCTGTCGGAACGGCAGGGATGGGACGGGTATCTGTTCCCCTCATCGGACGCTCGCCGTGAATATGTGACCGGCGAGACGCTTAACCGACGGCTCAAATCGATTGCTACGCGCGCGGATGTGCGTGTTCGCGGTGAGCTTCCAACCTCGAAGATGGGACGTCGATTCTGGTACAGTGCGTACGCTGATGCTGTTGAGATGGTTATTGAACGCCTCCAAAGTGTCGCCCAAGAGCAGGGCAGTAGTGACCCGATGGTCGTGTTTCGGAATTATCTCTCCGAAGAGAAGCGTCGTGAGTACCTTCGCGACGCGATGTATGACCGGCTTGCTGAGGCGTTTGAGGATGCTGCCAATCAATAGTCTGGAGCCACGGTATCATCTTGCCAATTAGGCTCGGCCCGTTGAAATTCACAGCAGTTGGTGGTTTTCCATCTCCAATTTCAGTCTACTCCTTCCAGCGGCAGCAGTTTAGATATAACCTTATGTGCGGAAGTGGATGCTGAAGAACCGTTTTACTATTGTTTGTTTCAGCATCTGTCTCTGATCTGTACAATACTTATTTATTTGTCTGGTTTCCACCTGTAATCGCATTTCTCGCATACAAATTCTGGTGAAGAATTATCCTGTATCTCCAAGCTTACTCCCTCTTCACTACAATCAGGACAAGAAAGCGGTATGACTGTATTAGTTACTAGTTTGAGCTTTTTACGGACTTTCGCTAGTTCGTTCTGAGTTGACCTCCGTTCTGATTTCTCATTGCGAACTGTCTCGATAGTGTCCTCTGAAGCACCTGGATCGTCAGAATAATTGAATCCACAACTTCTACAGATCCATTCGTCACCCATTGAGGACATCATTGACCCGCACTCATCACACGTTTCCATATGCTTGATTATCTAGTAAATGAGTAAAATTTTTTGGGTATAATTGATAACCGCCCTCATGAAATTTTCATTGGCTGATATACGTCCTCCGCTAATATCAATACGGATTTTTCAGCGGTCAGAAATTCTATTTATCTCTAGAGAAAAGGGATTTCGACAACACCTTATTCAGGACGGCTACCCGCTTGCCCTGCTACTGACGTTTCAGCAAATCACAACTCTTCTTTAAGTGCCTTGTGCGCAGTAGATTCTACTGCCGTGGGTTCCGTTCGCTGTAATGAGAGTTGGTGTGGTTGGCCCTCCGTGAGAGACTGTTTGCATCCACCGATTGGAGTGAGTGAATAGCGGATGATCCATCCCATCGCAGAACTCACGCAGACTGATGAAGGCGATGTGGTGTTTACCAAGATCCGGCCTTCGTATTCGCCTACGTCGAAGATCGCTGTTGATAGGACAGCCCAGTACCGAAAGGGAGCAAAGACCGATCTGTTTGCCCGCGATGCTGGCACGGCCGACCAATACGGCCGGCGAGGCGAGCGTGCCGAAGCGTACTACGCCCGTCTCTGGCGGTATCACCACCAGTGGGACGACGATCGACATGGTCGTCGCACATACAAAGATAAAATCGCCGTCACACAGGCACTTGCAGGGGCGCTCCCAGTATCCGTTTATGAACGCCGCGAGGCAGTTGTGTTCGTTTGCTCGCATAGTGGTCGACGGTTTAACCAGTATGGCGGTCTCCCCGCGATGGCACTTGGAGCGTTCGCTGCGATACGTGACGAAGAGATCTCGGCTCGGTCGACACAAGTGAGCGACCAATTGGAAAATCCGCTTGAGCGACGATTGTCGGCGTCTGACTGTTTCATCGATCTGTGTGAACAGCACGATGTTGATTGGTATGCGGCATATACGAAAGCGAAGGAAATTCGAAACCGAGAGTGATTGTTTATAGCTCCCGACTGAAGTGAGGTGGGAGTAACTGGCGTGGCCGCCATGATGACATGGTGAGGCCAGCCTGGCCCACCTCGGATCTCTTGTGTACCTGCTAACCCCAACCCATCAGTGGCGACGCATAGCCAACCGCACGCATCGACAGCCCGATCAGTCCATGGTCTCGCTCCGAGGACCACAATGACTGGGGATGAGGTCCCCGACGACGGAGCGACAGCTCGGGAAGCACTCGAGATGCATCTCGCCCAGGCGCTGACGCGGTGTGAGTCGGCGGCAGTCCGTGATCATCTGGAGGCAGCATTACGGCACTGTCGCGATCTCCCACCGACACCGCTGGTTGAGTGCCCGCTGTGTGGTTGCGTCGGGCTCCCGGAGCGAATCCGGATCCACGACTGTTCAGGGTGTCCCAGCCACGACTGATCACCACTCAGACCACTGGTTTTCAGTCGTCACTCATCCCGTTTCTGGATATATACGGAGCGATACAAGCTACTCAAATATCGCCCCCACCACCGATCGGCGGGACATCCTCGACGAGCAGCCAATCGTTCATAGATGTACTTGAGGCCCTCCCACTTCCAAGCGAGGCCACGGCGTCTGGTCGAACGAAGAGACCGGTCGGCAGTCGTTCGGCGGGACGGGCGGCATCACGGTCGGCGCGGACGTGATGACGGTCGCGCTCGGTGACGCGAACGAGGCGGCAGGCGGGCTGAAGACGACTGACATGGGCATCGAAGGGCAGGTCAGCCGGCGGGAGTCGCGACGCGCGCCGCGTGGGTTCGATGACCCGGAGATGAACCGGGAGTCGTACACGCTCGCGGTCGAAGAGCGAATCGAGGGCGAAGCCGAGGCCGACCGGAAATCGACGGCGCTCGCAGAGCGGTTCGAGAGCATTCGCGCTCAGGCGGCCGAGAAAGGCGAAGTCATCCCGGACCGGGCCGAGCGGTGCCGGGCCGAGGTCACGGCTGACACGCACTACCAGCGGACGACGAGCGAGGAGCCACCCGAGGTCGAGACGATCGAGAACCCGTGGAGCGAGCTCGACCAGTCGCAGGTCGCAGCAGTGAACCAGTCGGCCCAGCGGTTGGCTGACCACTTCGGGCACGAAACGTATATGGGACGCGCGTCGATGGCGCAGTGTCTCGCTCGGCGACTCGCGGACGGCCAGCACATCGCGAACGCGACCATCTCTCTCAAAGAGAGCATCGAGCAGTTCCCGGACGTGAAACAGCCGATTCGGTCGATTGACCCCTTCAAGCAGTACCAGACGACGATCGAAGCGACGGTTGACGTGCTTTGGTCCCCGCGTGGAACGGGCCAGCGCCAAGTCGGGCTGCTTTCGGATGAAAACGGCGACACGGTGAAGGTGGTCGTCTGGCAGAAGTCCGGTCGCAAACCGACGCTCAAGGAGGGCGACCAGGTCCGTATCGAGCGCGGTAAGGTGAACGCCTACCAGCGCAACGGCGAGTGGGAGACGTCGATTGCGGTGGACGCGGAAGCGGAGATCACGCACCTCGCACACGGCGATGGGCCGGGCACCCGGCGCAAGATGGCCGGTGAAGCGCCCTCGCCGCCCGCGTGGGACATGGAGTCGAAGACCCACCAGTGGCTGATCGAGATGAACGCCAACGGGTCGAAAGCCGGGCGTGGCGACATCTCGGATGAACGGATCGACGCGACGAACGATTGGCTGATGGGCCGCATCTCCGACGAGGAGTTCGACGCAGGGCGCGGCGAGTAGGGCCGGGCCGTCGTTGTTTTTTGCCCAGGTGCGAGCGCGCTGAATCGCGACCGGAGGCCGCCCGCCCCTCCGGTCGCTCACGATCCGGACAGCGACGGGGCGATGCGTCCCCTCCGGGGACACGTTCCACCGTGCCTGCCTGCGGTAGCGGGCGGGCGCGGTCCCCGCCTCGGCGGCTGTCACAGCCGACAAACGCCCCGCAGCGAGTTTGTATCTCCCGATTGGGGTAGAAGGAATTCATGAGTGCCCATTCGCCCACCCTCGACCGGACCGATTTCGAAGCGATCACTCCCGAACGCCTGGTTGGCATTGTGGACTACGACATTTTCGACCAGCTCGTCGACTTCGAGCATC
This sequence comes from Halorubrum sp. ASP1, assembly GCF_005435135.1. Lineage (NCBI taxonomy): Archaea > Methanobacteriati > Methanobacteriota > Halobacteria > Halobacteriales > Haloferacaceae > Halorubrum > Halorubrum sp. ASP1. The sequence goes on from NZ_SGUA01000010.1 coordinate 98,164, forward strand.
GTGGCTGTCGATGTAAGGTCGACCGGCTGATTTCGTATCTCGCTGCTGGCCTTGAAAACCGGGCCATCCTCGTCGGTGAGACCTCCGAGCCCGACCCGCTTTCGGAAGTCGAGGCCGTCAACATCGTGACCTCTGCGCTGTCTGGGCGCTTCCCCACGTGGTTCGGCGACCCGGACGAACTCGCAGACCTCGACATGGCGACCTCTGACCGGCATCTCTCTGAGAGCGATCTTCGCGAGGACTACTGGCAAGACGAGCTCGTCGGCGTCGACATCGACACGACGAACTACGCGAGTGTCAAGCGGGTCGTCATCCCGATCATCGCGATCGCCCTCCACGGCGTCGACGCCCAGAAGGTCGCCGACGAGAAGTTCGCGACCGACAGCGCCCAAGAAGCGATCCGGCGGGCCGTCATGAAAGAAGCGTACCAGCACAGTCTCTCAGATGCCGAAATCGACGAGGCCGTCCAGGACGCAAAGCGAACGCTTCAGAACCACCGGACGCGCAACGACCGATGAGCGAATTCACCGACAAGACCATTGACGTGCCGGGGCTTGGCAACGTTCCGAGTCCTTCCGAACTCGCCGCCCAGAAGCGGTCGAAATACGAAACCGACCACGTAGGCGTCCCCGACCAGTGTCCCGTTCAAGGCTGTACCGCGAACGGCTTTCGCAGTTTCGCACAGCTTCGCGGCCACTTCGGCAGCGCGAGCGACGGCGCACATCGCTCCTACGATCTGAGCATCAACGACTACCGCGACAAAGACGAGTAGGCTGACCTCTCACCGCCTGTATGAACTCGCTTCAGCGCGAGTTTTTATCCACCGGTTAGGGTGGAGTGAGATTGAGAGTGACCTGGACGAAACCACCCCGAGAGACGACGAAAGCATACACAGCCTCCGTGAGCAACCACACCACCACCACCGACATCGACACCATCGCGACCGACGAGTCCGACGCCGAGCGGTCCAGTTTCCGTGCCGTATACACCGCCTTTGACGACGACCTCGAGGTCGACGTCGTCGAGCGCGTCGACGCAGCCTCGAGCCCCCACGAGTACGGCCACGTTCTAATCGACCGCCCTGAGTGGGACGAACCCAAAATCGCCCTCCCACAGAACGTCCGCGTGGACGTCCTCGATACCGAGCCCACGGAGGAGTGACAAACATGGAGAAACACATCGGCTACCCAATTGCCGCACTCTGCTTTCTGTCCAGTGCGCTTCTCACGACCGGCATCTTCGTCTCCCTTCTCGCATAACACTCAGCGTTTTCTTTTTCCGTCTGCCCTCCCCCGTCGCCCGTCAGGGC
>NZ_SGUA01000100.1:0-215 GCF_005435135.1 Halorubrum sp. ASP1
GGCTGTCCTCACAGCGCGGTCCGCCGTCCTTTTCAGGCCCCGAGCGCCGCCGACATCGACGACGACCGGATGGGTCCGTGAAACTACATTCTGGGTTGGGGGAATTTATAATCTTCTACTAATCAGTACATCTATGAAACCGATAGGTGGCTTAAGAACACCGTATCAACACGACTATGCGACTGTTCTGAGCACTGTGAGACATGCGAAAGCCG
>NZ_SGUA01000101.1:0-215 GCF_005435135.1 Halorubrum sp. ASP1
TTTTCAGGCCCCGAGCGCCGCCGACATCGACGACGACCGGATGGGTCCGTGAAACTACATTCTGGGTTGGGGGAATTTATAATCTTCTTTCTGGGTTGGGGGAATTTATAATCTTCTACTAATCAGTTACATCTATGAAACCGATAGGTGGCTTAAGAACACCGTATCAACACGACTATGCGACTGTTCTGAGCACTGTGAGACATGCGAAAGCC
>NZ_SGUA01000102.1:0-215 GCF_005435135.1 Halorubrum sp. ASP1
TTTTCAGGCCCCGAGCGCCGCCGACATCGACGACGACCGGATGGGTCCGTGAAACTACATTCTGGGTTGGGGGAATTTATAATCTTCTTTCTGGGTTGGGGGAATTTATAATCTTCTACTAATCAGTACATCTATGAAACCGATAGGTGGCTTAAGAACACCGTATCAACACGACTATGCGACTGTTCTGAGCACTGTGAGACATGCGAAAGCCG
>NZ_SGUA01000103.1:0-213 GCF_005435135.1 Halorubrum sp. ASP1
GACCACGATCGACGCCACGCCCGGCAGGACCGCCGTCCGGAACACGTACCACCATGCATCAGCCTGCGTCTCGATCTGCACCTGCTGGCTCGCTGGCGCCGACGCATGCGTGAACCGCCAGCGAGCCAGCAGGTGCAGATCGAGACGCAGGCTGATGCATGGTGGTACGTGTTCCGGACGGCGGTCCTGCCGGGCGTGGCGTCGATCGTGGTC
>NZ_SGUA01000104.1:0-209 GCF_005435135.1 Halorubrum sp. ASP1
CACCGCGCTGTTCCTTCTGTCGACTGCTGAATGATCTACTCATGAGTTCCAGGCCGTATGTGTCTTCCCGCTGCTATCCGTCCGCTCGCCGCCGTTCAGCGTCCGCGCGGCCGACAGGAACGGCGGCAGGAGCGCGCCGACCGCGAACCGGTATCGCGTCATCTTCGCGTCTCGCGACTCCGTGTCGAGGAGCGCCTCGAGGAGCGGCG
>NZ_SGUA01000011.1:0-89959 GCF_005435135.1 Halorubrum sp. ASP1
GTGTTGCCTCTCGCTCCACAAACTCTAAGTTGATCTCGTCTAAACAGCCGCTGAGGCGGTCGTTTTCGGGCATAGAACACTTTGAAAACGCACCGCCTCACATTTCAAACCTTATCTGAACACCGCCTCGGACGCCGGAGATCCACTTTTGTACCGTCGCGTGGAGGGATGGGGCATGAAAGTGCTCTGCGGGATCGGCGGCAGCGACGACTCGTTCCGCGCGCTCGACCGGACGGTCGAGCGCGCGGCGGTCGCGGACGACGACCTGACGATCGCCGTGGTCGACAACGAGGACTCGTCGGTCGCCCCCGAGGACGTGCTGGACCGCGCCCGGGAGGCGGTCGACGACGCCGCGATAGACGCCGAGGTGCGGCGCGTCGAGGGCGACCCGGGGAGCCGGCTGGTCGAGATCGCCGAGACCGAGGGGTTCGAGGAAATCGTCCTCGGCGGCGGCCACACGAGCCCGATGGGGAAGATCACGATCGGGTCGATCGCGGAGTTCGTCCTGTTGAACGCAAAGACATCGGTGACGCTGGTCAGATGAGCGACCGAGGCTACCCGGACGCGGTGGCGGACGAGTTCCCGCCGCCGCCGACCGCGTTCACTGACCGCGAGGACCGCGAGATCGAGGTCCGGCCGTACGAGGGCGACGAGGCGGCCCGCGAGGCCCTGGTCGAGATGTACGACGACTTCGACCCGGCCGACCGCGCGCAGGGGATCCCGCCGGGCGGGGAGGAGCGCATCCGCGAGTGGCTCGGCGCCATCCTCGCCGACGACTGCTACAACGTGATCGCCTGGTGCGGCGACGAGGCGGCCGGCCACGCGACGCTCGTGCCCGACGGCGACGCCTACGAGCTGGCGATCTTCGTCCACCAGGAGTACCAGCGCGCCGGGATCGGCACCCACCTCATCCGCGGGCTGCTCGGGCACGGGCAGGCGAACGGCGCCGCGAAGGTGTGGCTCACCGTCGAGCGGTGGAACCGCGCCGCGGTCTCGCTGTACAAGAAGATCGGCTTCGAGACCTCGGACGCCGAGAGCTTCGAACTGGAGATGGGGCTGCGCCTCTGCGCCGCCGAGGCGGCCGCGGAGGAGGCCGGCGGATCCGCGGACGAGCCCGACGGCGACGAGTAGGGCTGGCCGGAATCTTCAAGCCTTTAGGGGCGGCCCGCGACCGCTCCGGTATGAGTCACCGAATTCTGCTGTTGGGGGCGCCCGGCGCCGGGAAGGGGACGCAGAGCGCGAAGCTCGCCGACGAGTACGGCGTCGAGCACGTCACGACCGGCGACGCGCTCCGCGCGAACAAGGAGATGGAGACGGAGTACGGGACGCCCAAGTCGTTCATGGACGCGGGCGAACTGGTCCCGGACCCGGTCGTCAACGAGATCGTGAAGGCCGCGCTCGAGGACGCCGACGGGTTCGTCCTCGACGGCTACCCGCGCAACCTCGACCAGGCCGAGTACCTCTCTGAGATTACGGACCTCGACGCGGTCGTCCTCCTCGACGTCGACGAGGAGGTCCTCGTGGACCGCCTCACCGGCCGCCGCGTCTGCGACGACTGCGGCGCGAACTACCACGTCGACTTCCAGCCCCCGGAGGAGCCGGGCGTCTGCGACGAGTGCGGCGGCGACCTCGTCCAGCGCGAGGACGACACCGAGGAGACGGCCCGAGAGCGCCTCGAAGTGTTCTACGACAACACCGAGCCCGTGGTCGACCACTTCCGCGACGAGGGCGTCCTCGTCGAGGTCGACGGCGAGGCGACCCCGGACGAGGTCTTCGAGCGGATCCGCGACGTCGTCGAGAACTGACGCGGCGCGCCGAGGGGCGACGCGCGCCGCCGCGAACCGATCCGCGTCGCCCCCGGAAGCGATTCGAGCGGCGATTCTACAAGGTTCTTAACCGTCGACCGCTAACCGGCCGGTAATGAGCAAAGTCGAACGGCGAGTCCGCTCGCTGGTCCGCGAGGACGGCGAGATGCGGGACGCCATCCAAGTCGTCCTCGACAACGCCAGCGGCGGCGAGGTCCGCTGGGTCGACGTTCGCGACGAGATCACGAGCGGGCAGTGGGGCCGGCTCATCGAGAAGGAGATCCTCGTCGACGGCGAGGAGGGGTTCGCGCTGGCCGACCGCGACGGCATCGAGGCCGGCATGGAGGACGACGACGGGGGCGGCGGCGACGTCGAGACGCCCGAGACGACCAGCTGGTCGAAGTGGGACAAGCTCGCCGGGCTGGCGACCGTCGGCGCGTTCGTCGGCTACGCGGTCCCGCCGGTCCGCGACGCGATCGCGGGCGCCATCGACGTGGTCCTCGGCCCGCTCCTGAACCTCGTCCCGTTCTACGTCGTCATCATGGTCATCGCGCTCGGGACGGGGCTGTACTCGACGCTCCTGCGCGCCGGGCTCATGGACATGGAGAAGATGGGCGCGTACCAGGAGCGGATGAAAGACATCCAGGAGCGCCGGAAGGAGGCCGAGAAGCGCGACGACGACGAGGCGCTCGACCAGATCCAGGAAGAGCAGATGGAGGCGATGGGCGACCAGCTCGGCATGTTCAAAGAGCAGTTCCGCCCGATGGTGTGGATCATGTTCCTCACCATCCCCGCGTTCCTCTGGATGTTCTGGGTGATCGGCTACCGCGGCTCCGACGCCGCGTACCCGGCCGTCGCCGCCCAGGAGCTCGTCGTCCCGCTCGCCGGGACCGTCACGTGGGACACGGGGATCGTCGGCCCGATCCAGATGTGGATCCTCTGGTACTTCCTCTGTTCGATGGCGTTCACGCAGCTCGTCCAGAAGAGCCTCAACATCGAGATGTCGCCGTCCTCGTCGTAGGCGACGCCCCGACCGCTCGGTTCGTTTCCTCCCCGCTCACTTTCGCTCCGCGAGGAGCTCCCCGAACGCGTCGTCGCCGAGGCCCGTCCGGAACGCGGGCGGCGAGCCGAGCCGCGCGAGGTCGACCGCGACGTTGGCGGGCGCGCCGCCGGGGCGGCGGGCGTCGCCGTCGACCTCGCGCAGCGTCTCCTCCGCCTCGGCGCGAAGCCGACGAGCGCCTCGCCGGCGACGAAGACGTCCGCCATCCACCTACTCGGCCGTCGCGGCCCCGTCCTCGCCGCCCGCGGCGTCGACCTCCTCGGCGACCGCCTCGAACGCCGCGAGGATGACGCGCTTACACGCCTGTCCCTCGGTGCTCCAGTGGTGGGCGTAGTCGAGCATGTCGTCGTAGATGTCGGGCTTACAGCCCGCCGCCTGCGGGTGGCCCCCGCCGTTCACGCGACCGGCGACCTCGTGCGCGTGGCGGAAGTCCTCGGAGCCGCGGATCGACGCCGACCCGGCGGGCTTGACGATCACGGCGGCGTCGGCGCCGGCCTCGCGGAGCGCCTCCGCGACCTCGTTCTGCGAGCAGCGGCCGTAGGTGACCGCGACGCGCCAGTCGCCGACCTCGTGGGTGACCGCGCGGCCGACCGCGAGGTCGATCCGGGCCTCCTTCTCGACGCGTCGCTCCTCGACGAACGACCGAACCGTCTCGGGGAGGTCGACGCCGTACGCGCCGATCACGGCCGCGTACTCCTCGGCGCCGGCCCAGTAGGAGTAGTCGGCGAGGTCGTCGGAGCGCGGGTCCTCCTTGATCCAGAGGTCGTGGTCGCGCGTGACCGCGGCGAGGTCGGTCCAGCGGTCGCCGAACGCGTGGTCGAGCGACCGGAGCGTCACGTCGGCGGTGCACTCCTCGTCGGAGTCGCCGACGACGAGGTCGACGCCCGCGTCGCGCACCGCGGCCGCGGTCGCGTCGTCCCACTGGTGGTGGTCGAACCAGCGGATCGCCGCGGTCGCGTCCGCGAGCGCCTCCAGCGGCTCCGCGATCGGCTCGTAGTCGTCGGGACAGAGGTCGCAGACGAACAGGTCGATCCCGTCGTCGGCGTACGCCTCGACCCGTTCGAGCGCGGTGTCGATCGAGTACGGCCCGGCCGAGAGCAGCCCGACCGGCGACTCGGCGTGGGCGTCGGCGAGCGGGTCGCCGTCCGCCGTCTCGTCGCCGTCGTCGTCCGCGTCGTCGCTCTCGTCGTCTGCCTCTTCCAGCCGCGCCGCGATGGCGTCCTCGAAGGGCGCGACGTCGAGCGCGGCGTCGTACGCCTCGCGGACCATCGCGGCGCAGGCGAGGCCGTCGGCGTCGCCGTCGGCGATCACGACCGCCTCGCTGCCCTCGATCGCCTCCCGCGCTCGGCGCTCGGCGCGCTCGTCGTCCAGCGAGTCCGGGTAGAAGAATCCCTTCCCCGGGAGCTTCGTGTACCGCGACCGGGGGGCGTCCCCCGCGTCGATGAGGTCGTCGTCCATACCGTCGTGGCGGGCGGCAGCCGGAAAACTCCGCCGCTCTCGCGTCGGCCGCGGCGTCGGGCCGCCACGCTCCCTCAGACGGTCGTCCGGCGCGGGTCCTCCTCGGTCAGTTGGCGGACCGTCAACACGGGGATCGGACAGGTCCGAACGACGCGCTCGGCGACGGAGCCGATGAGGAAGCGGTTCTCGCCGTGGCGCCCCCTGGTACCCATCGCGACGAGGTCGGCGTCGATCGAGCGGGCGTACGCGTCGATCTCCGACGCCGGCCGGCCCTCGCGGACCTCGATGGTCACGTCGAGGTCGCCGTCGCGTTCGTGCGCCGCGGTCGAGACGCGGTCGAGCGCGTCGCGCCCCTGGTCGTCGAGCGCGTCGCGGAGGTCCTCGCGGACCGTGTCCGGCGACGACTCCACCTCGCCGGCGTCGACGACGTACACCGCGTGGACCTCGGCGTCGAACCGCGCCGCCACGTCGACCGCGACCGAGACGGCCCGCCCGACGCTGTCCGAGCCGTCGGTCGCGACCACGATGGTGTCGAACATGCCCGTTCGTTCGCCGCAGCGCTACCTAAAACCCGGCGGTCGGAGGGGGACGCGCAAGCCCCGGACGGCGAGAGCCGATCGACCGGGTCCGCCCGACGGCGAGAGCCGACCGCGCGGTGGCCGAGCGACCTACGCCAGGAAGACGTGCCGCGGGCGGTCGGCGAGCACGTCGCGGCCCCACTGGACGGTCTCGGAGAACTCGTCGGAGCGGAAGAAGCCCATCGCGTCCTCCTTCGCGTTCCACTGGCTGGCGATGAACATGTCGTTCTCGTCTTCGACGTTCACCATCAGGTCGGTCTCGACGTGGCCGTCCATCTCGCCGAGCAGGTCGCCGACGTCGTCGAACGTCTCGACGAACTCCGACTGGTAGTCGGGCTTGACGGTGTAGAACATCCCCATCGTCCCGAAGCCGGACTCCTCGCCGGCGCGGGCGACGATGTCGGGCAGCTCCGAGAGGAAGCCGCCGGCCGTCTCCGCCGCCGACGCCGTGTCCCAGATGGAGACGACCGCGGCGCGGTCGGTGTGGCGCCCCTCGTACACCGCGGTCTTGACGTGGGTACCGTAGTGGTCGAAGTTGCCGCGGAGCCCCTCGACCTCGTCGAACAGCTCCTCGGTGTCGGCCTCGCTGTACAGCACGGTGGCGTACACGTCCTCGCCGTGAGGCTTCCCGGCGTAGATGTCGAGGTCGGCGAGCTCGCCGCGGATGTCCTCGTCGTCGGCCCCGTCGCCGTCGTGACCCCCCTCCTCGCCGTGTCCGCCGCCCTCGCCGTGGGGGTGGTCGCCCTCGCCGGCGTCTCCGTCGCCGTGCGGGTGGTCGCCGTGCGCGGGACCGCCGCCCGCGCCCGAGCGGTCGTGGCCCTCGCCGCGGCCGTGCCCGTCGTCGCCGTGATGGCTGCCCTCGTCGCCGTGGTGGCCACCCTCGTCGCCGTGGCCGCCCCCGCCGTGGGGGTGGCCGGCGCTGTCGCGCTCGGGGACGCGGCCGGTCGGGACCGTCTCCCCGGCGAGGAAGGCGTCGAGGTCGGTCGGCGGGAACCGCCGGCCGACGTAGAAGTCACCGAACTCGCCGTACCGCGAGGAGGCGGGGTCGAACCGCATCTCGTAGACGATGTCCTTGATGTCGGTCGGGTCCGCGCCGAACAGCGTGACGCCCCACTCGTGCTCGTCGAAGCCGACCGAGGAGGCGATCACCTGCTTGATTTTCCCGGCGTACTCCTTGCCGACCTCGCCGTGGCTCGCCATCAGCTCGGCGCGCTCCTCGAACTCGAGGTCGTACCAGTTGTGTTCCTCGCCGCGGCGCTTGCTCATCGGGTAGAAGCTGACGTACTCCTCGTCCGGGATATCGGGCTTCAGCTTCCCCTCGATGTACCGGCGGAGCCCCTCGTCGACGGCGTCGGCGCCCGCCTCGAAGTAGTCGTCGGAGACGTACCCCGACACCTCGGTGACGGAGACGTAGGAGGTCTCGCGCTCGGTGAACTTCGCGAGCGCGGTGTCCTCGAAGCGGCGCTCGATCGCGGAGAGGTCGTCGAGCGACGGCCGGAAGTGTAAGCAGAGGAGGTCGGCCTTGTGTCCGAGCACGGAGAACAGCGCCGACTCGCCGTCGTCGGCGTCGGCGACCAGTTCGCGGTGTTTCAGAAAGGCCTCGCCCTCTTCGATCGCCCGCTCTCGCTCGGACTCGGGCGCCTCGCGCCAGGCGTCCCAGTCGATCGAGCGGAAGTCGTGCAGCGAGAACCACCCTTCGGCGGTCTGTGGAGCCTCGACCATACGCCGGGTTGGTGCCCCGCGACTTAGGGGTTTGCGGGTCGTCCCGAGACGCGGTAACGGGCCGGACCGTCGCGGCTCGCGTCGGAGCGGAAAGCGGCACTGACGGTTCCGAAGTCCCAGCCCTTCGGATGTACCTGAGTACCTTGGCCAACAGGGACTCCGTTGCCGAGACCGCCGAAGCCCCAGCCCGCACCGCACCTCACGCCTCCCCAGCCTCGCCGCTCGCTTCGCTCGCGACTCCCTCGCGCGTGCTCCTCGGCCGCAAGGCGGCCTCGGAGGCACGCGCCGACAGCCGCTCGAATCGTCCGGATCGTCGCGGCTCGCGTCAGCAGTCACCGTGACCGAAACCCTTTCGACGCGACCCCGAAATGTCCGGACGATGCGGAAAAGCGGCCCGCCGAAAGGACTGATCTCGTACCTCGTGTTGGAGCTGCTCGACGAGCGACCGCGGTACGGGTACGAGCTGCTCGGCGAGATAACGGAGATCAGCGGCGGACACTGGGAGCCCTCCTACGGCTCGGTCTACCCGATCCTCTACAAGTTCGAGGAGGAGGGCGTCGCCGAGCGCGTCGAGCGCGCCGACGAGCCCGACCGGAAGTACTTCGCGCTCACCGACGCGGGCCGCGAGGAGCTGGCCGAGAAGCGCCGCGCGATCGGCGGCGAGGCGAAGGACTTCGGTGACGTCGTCCTCGGCTTCTACCACCTGTACGCGGCGCTCGCCACCGACGGCCGGTTCGAGGTCGACGGCGCGGACGCCGACTGGGCGTTCTCGGAGCGGTACAGCGCGTGGATCGTCGAGCAGATGATCCGCCACCACGAGCGCGACTTCGGCGAGTTCGAGCGGATCGACGCCTCCCCCGAGGAGTTCTACGCCCGGGAAGACGGCGCCGCGGCGGACGGGGCCGAGCCGGATTCCTCCGAGACCGAGCCCGCGGACGACGCCGAGGAGCCCTCCTCCGGCGCCGCCGACGACTGACGCGCGGCGCTCCGTCCGCGCCGGCGCTCCCGCCTCGCAGCGTCGCGACTCACCGGTTGAGCAGCCGCCACAGGAGCCCGCCGGGGAGCCCGGCGCGGACGAGCCGGTCGTACAGCCGGTCGGGGAGGACGCGCGCCAGCCGCGGCAGCCACCGCGCCCGGCGGCTCACCCGGTAGCGCGTCTCCGGTCGTTCCGCCGTCGCCGCGGTCACCACGCGCTCGACGACCGTCTCGACGTCGGTGGCGGCCGGGGAGTACCCCTCGAACTCCCGATAGGCGTCGGCGTACGGCCCCTCGCCGCCCGCGCCCTCGACCGCCGCGGCGGCCCGCTCGTTGAACCCCGTCTGCACCGGCCCCGGCTCGACCAGCGCGACGTCGACACCGAGCGGCTCGACCTCGCGGCGGAGCGCGTCGACGTACCCGTCGAGCCCGGCCTTCGCGGCGCTGTACGCGCCGTGGTACGGCAGCGCCACGGAGCCGACCATCGACCCGACGACCACGACGCGCCCGCCGCGCTCGCGGAGCGTCCGGAGCGCCGCGGACGCGGTCACGTGGACCGCGGTCAGGTTCGTGTCCACCTGCCGGCGGAACGCCCCGGCCGAGGTGTCCTCGACCGACGCGATCTCGTAGCCGCCGACGCAGGAGACGACGGCGTCGAGCGGGCGCTCCGCGAGCAGGTCGCGAACCGCCGCCTCGTCGCGGAGGTCGACGACGGCGGTCTCGACCGCGTCGGGCAGCGCCGCGAGGCCGTCCGCGTCGCGGTCGACGCCGAGGACATCGTGCCCGGCGGCCGCGAGCGAGCGCGCGACGCCCCCGCCGATCCCGCCCGCGGCCCCCGTCACGAGAACGTGCATGCCGGAGGATCGCGGCGGGGTTAGTAGACGGTGGCGGTTCGGGTCGCCGGAGGTGGACTCGGCCACGCGGGCGGCGCCGTCGGCGTCGGTCTCCCCGGTCGACGCCCGAAGGCATATATCCGACACGGGCGATGGTCGGCGTAATGTCCACCGACGAGCCGTCCGTCCCGATCGTGTGCGACGAGTGCGAGACGGAGACCCGCGTGCCGCTCGACGACCTCGCGGACGCGCTCGACAAGCACAACGCCCAGAAGCACGGCGGTGAGTCCGTCGCGGAGGTCGACCCTGCGATCAAGGACCGCCTCGCCGACCTCGTCGCCGAGGACTTGGGGCTGTTCGACGAGGAGGCGTGAGCGAGCGCCGCCGAACCCCCGTTCGCGAGCGCTCGCTGGCAGCGACACGCATCGACGCGGGAAGATGGGAGCAATAATTGCGTCGTTCGGTGACGGATTGTGATACTGAATAGGATGTTAACAGGGTTTTCGGCCCCTCTAACGTCGGATTCTACGATTGCTCTTGTCATCGGAATCCGCCGCAGTTGCTGGTGACGCGAGGGTGTTCCCCGCCCGGCGGCTTGGAATGGTATGTACGACTCAGATCGGACAGCGTCGCGGCGGTCGTTCCTCGCGGCGGCGGGCGGAACCGCGACGGTCGGCCTCGCGGGCTGTACGGGCGGCGGCGGCGGACTCGACGAACTGACGGTGGCGCACATGCCGATCTATCCCGACCTCCAGTGGTACGTGATGGAGGGCGAGGGGTACTTCTCCGAGGTCGACGCCGAGATCACCGGCCAGGAGTTCGGCAACGGTCCCGCGATCGTCCAGGCGCTCGGGGGCGGCGACATCGACATCGCCATGTTCGGGATCGTCCCCGCGATGATCGCGATCGACCGGGGTATCTCGGCGCAGGTGACCGCCGCGAACATCCGCGAGCCGATGGGGATCATGGCCGAGTCGTCGTTCCACGAGACGTTCGAGCAGCAGGGCGCAGACGCGTTCGCGGCGTGGGAGGCCGAGCGGGGCGAGCCGTTCACCTTCGGCACGTTCCCGCAGGGGAGCGTCCCGGACGTGCTGCTCCGCTACTGGCTCCGTGACGTCGGCGTCGACCCCACCGAAAACGACAGCGTCGAGATCATCGAGATCAACGGCGCGAGCTCCGTCTGGCAGGCGATCGCGAACGACGAGATCGACGGCACCTCGATCATGGAGCCGGTGCCGACCATCGCGCAGGCGGCGGGGTCGTCCGTGACGATGCTCCGGACCGCGGCCGAAGTCCTCCCCGGCCAGCCCGCCGCGGTCACGCTGATGAGCGACGCGGTGCGGGACTCACCGATCGCCGCACAGTTCCTCGAGCAACACGCCCGCGCGACGGATTTCATCGGCGAAAATCCGGACGCGACCGCCGAACACGTCAACGAGGGAATCGGGATGCCCGTCGACCGTGCGCGCGACGCGCTCGACTCGCCGTTGTCGAACTTCATTACCGACCCGAACGAGATCACGGACGCGACGCAGGTGTTCTCCGAGTTCGCGGCCGGGAACGGTCAGATCGACGAGCAGCTCTCGACCGACCGGATATTCGACCTGGAGGTGTACGACTCGCTCTGATGGCGACCGAAACCACCCCTGTCGGCGGGGGCGAGACGCTCTCGGGTCTCGGACTCGGCGACGGTCGGCGGCTGCTCCGCGGCGCCATCGGGGTCGCGGCGTTCCTCGTCGTCTGGCACGCCGTCTCGCTCACGCAGGACCCGTTCGTCCTCCCCTCGCCGGTCGCGGTCGCGGGCGCGTTCGCGAGCGAACTCGCCGCGGGCGACATGACGACGGCGCTCTACCAGAGCGTCCGGCACTGGATCCCCGGCACGGTCGCCGGAACGGGACTGGGGGTCGCCGCCGGCGTCGCGTTCGGGTGGAGCCGCCTGCTCGACGACCTGACGGCGCCGCTGGTACGGACGCTACGCCCGGTGCCGCCGCTCGCGCTGATCGGCTTCGCGATCGCGTGGTTCGGGATCAACGACTGGGGCGCCGCCTTCATCATCGCGGTCGGCGCGTTCTGGATCAACTTCTACGCGGCGTACGGCGCGGTCGAGGGCGTGAGCGAGGACCTCCTCGACGTGGGCCGGACGCTCGGCGTCCGCGGCGACCTCGACGCGGTCCGGTCGATCGTGCTGCCGGCGTCGCTGCCGGGGATCATGACCGGGATCCGGACCGGACTGGGCCGGTGCTGGATGCTCGTCGTCGCCTCGGAGATATTCGGCGTCCCCGGGGTCGGCCGCGAGATCATCCGCGCCAGCAACAACCTCCGCGTCGACCGGGCGATCGCGTACATCCTCGTGTTGAGCCTGATGTACCTGCTCGTCGACGTGGCGTTCCGCGCGGTCGAACGGAGGGTCTTGGCGTGGCGGGCGTGAACGGTGACGGGGCGGCCGACGCCGCCGAGCGCAACGGACGAGACCCCCCAGCGCCGAGCGAGGCGAGCGTCGCGCTTGACGGCGTCGGCAAGACGTACCCCGGTGACGGCGACGGCGGCTCGGTGCGAGCGCTCGACGACGTGTCCTTCTCGGTCGCGGACGGGGAGTTCGTCTGTCTGGTCGGGCCGTCGGGCTGCGGGAAGACGACGCTGTTCCGGATCGCGGCCGGGCTCACCGAGGCGACCGACGGCCGCGTCCTCCTCGACGGCGCCGAGGTCACGGGCCCGACGACGGACATGGGCGTCGTGTTCCAGGAGTACCACCTGTTCCCGTGGCTCACCGTCGCGGAGAACGTCGGCTTCGGCCTCGAACGGAGCGACCGCTCGCCCGCCGAGCGCGAGGCGCGCGTCGACGAGATGCTCGACCTCGTCGGGCTGACGGAGTTCCGCGACGCCTACCCGAAGTCGTTGTCGGGCGGCATGAAACAGCGCGTCGCCATCGCCCGGTCGCTCGCGGTCGACCCGGACCTCCTCCTGATGGACGAGCCGTTCGGCGCGGTCGACGCCCAGACCCGCGAGATGCTCCAGCGCGAACTGCTCGACGTGTGGGAATCGACCGGCAAGACCATCCTCTTCGTCACGCACGACGTGGCGGAGGCGGTGACGCTCGCGGACCGCATCGTCGTGATGGCCGCCGACCCGGGGCGCGTCCGCGCTATCGTCGACGTTGACATCGAGCGCCCGCGCGACCGCGGCGACGCCGCGTTCGCGGAGCGCGTGGGCCGCGTGCGAGAGCTGATCGGGGCCGGGCCGTAGCCGGCCCGACGCCGGCTCCCGCCCGTCGGCGCCTACGCGCCGTCCCCGTCGCCTTCGACGCTCGCCGCCAGCTCGTCGACGTGGGTCCGCAGCGTCGCCAGCGTCGCGTCCGCGTCGGCGTACCCCTGATCGTAGTCGCCGAGCGCGGCCGCCGCTCGGTCGAGAAAGCGTTCCACCGCCTCGTCGGTCGGCTCGTCGGACATGCGCGTCGCTCCGCCCGCGAGCGGCTTATGTCTCCCGGCGTCGCGGTCGCCGTCCCGGCGGGAGCGCCGCCGGTGCGCGGGCCTCGTCAGCGGCGCCGGAGCGCGTGCGTCGTGTATCCGACCGCGACGACGAGGGCCGCCGAGAGCAGCGTGCCGAGGACGGCGGGCGACGCGGTGACGTAGTCGCCGAACGGATCGGTCAGCGCGAACACCGCCACGATGAGCGCGACCGAGATGGCGATACCGACCGCGCCGAACGCCTTGAACGCCGCGTCGAGGTCGAAGCCCTGTGATCTCCGTTGGTGACTCATACACTACCGTACGGACTCCGGATATAAATCCGCCGAGTGGGATTCTCAGGTCGGGGGAACGGCGAGGCCGCGGTTTGTGAGACAGTGCGACAATATTCACTATTAGCGTTGATAATTTGCTCGCAGAAGTTTTACACCCCATTCATCGATGTCGCCGTGATGACCGACACGAGCGGTATCACGCACTCGCGCCGGCGGTTCGCGGTCGCCTTGGGGACGGGCGTCGCGGGCGCCGTCGCCGGGTGTCTGGGAACCGATCCGAGCGGAACGGCGTCGATCGACGACGGAGACGACGCGGCGAGCGACGCCGGCGACGAAGGGCCGGCGGTCTCGGCCGACGCGAGCGCGACGATCGGCATGGTGTACGCGCTCGGCGGCCTCGACGACCGCTCGTTCAACGACGCGGCCAACCGGGGGATCCAGCGGGCGCGCCTCGACCACGACGTGGCGTTCACCAACCAGGAGCCGAGCTCGATGGCCGACTTCGAGACGACGCAGGCGGCGCTGTCGGCGTCCGAACGCCCCGACTACGACCTGATCTGCTGTATCGGGTTCCTCCAGGCGGACGCGCTCTCGACGGTCGCGGGCGAGCACCCCGACCAGCAGTACGCCATCGTCGACTCCGTCGTCGACCGCGACAACGTCGCGAACTACGTGTTCCGCGAGCACGAGGGGTCGTTCCAGGCCGGCCACCTCGCCGGACTAGTGACGGGCCGCGACATCGCCGTGGGGGCCGGCGGGACCGTCGCCGAGGAGCGAACCGTCGGCTTCGTCGGCGGCGTCGAGTCGCCGCTGATCTCGAAGTTCGAGGCCGGCTACCTCGCCGGCGTCGCGCACGCCGACGGCGACGCCTCCGTGCTGCGGACGTACGTGGGCGCCTTCGACGACCCCGAGGCCGGCTACGACGCAGCCGCGGAGATGTACGATCAGGGCGCGGACGTGGTGTACCACGCGGCCGGCGGCAGCGGCCTCGGCGTCTTCCAGGCCGCACAGGAGTACGGCCGGTACGCGATAGGCGTCGACTCCGACCAGTCGCGGAGCAACCCGCGGTACGCGGACGTGATCCTGGGCTCGATGGTGAAACGGGTCGGGACCGCGGTGTACG
Organism: Halorubrum sp. ASP1; assembly: GCF_005435135.1. Classification (NCBI taxonomy): domain Archaea; kingdom Methanobacteriati; phylum Methanobacteriota; class Halobacteria; order Halobacteriales; family Haloferacaceae; genus Halorubrum; species Halorubrum sp. ASP1. The sequence goes on from NZ_SGUA01000011.1 coordinate 13,294, forward strand.
ACGCCGCCGAGCGGACGATAGAGGACTCGCTCCGGACGGGGTCGACGACCGCGCTCGGGCTCGCGGAGGACGGGGTCGCGCTCGTGTACGGCACTACGCTCGGGCCGGTGATCCCCGAAGACGTGCGCGCGGCCATCGCCGACTCCGGCGAGCGGATCGTCGCCGGCGAGCTGTCGGTGCCCACCGATCCGGAGGCGGTCGGCCGATGAGCGCCGGACCGCTCCAACGGCTTGCGAGCGCCGTCGGCAGCGTCCTCCCCGACGCGGTCCGCCGCCGGTACGCCGCCAAGTTCGCGCTCGCGTTCCTCGTCGTCGCCGCGGTCGTCGCGGCCGGCGGGGCGTTCACGTACCTCCAGACCGGGGACGCGGTGGAGACCGACGCCACGACCCAGCTGGCGGAGACCAGCGGGCTCCAGGCGGACGCGATCGGCTCGTGGACCGAGCGGATGACCACGCAGACCCGGTCGATGTCCGCGGCCGACGAGCTCCGGTCCGACCGCCGCGCGGCGGCGTACGTCCTGTTGAAAGACCAGCTTCTCTCCGAGGACATCGTCAGCATCCACCTCGTCGACGCGGCGCAGGACCGCGTCGTCGCCAGCACGGAGCGGCCCCTGGAGGGGCGCGCGCCGAGCGAGCTGAACGCGCCCTGGAGCGACGCCGACGTGCCCGAGGGCGTCGGCGAGGACGACCGCGTCTGGCGCTCCGCCCGGTCGTACCGCTCGCCCGTGCTCAACGACCGGCCGGTGATGGCGTTCGCCAGCTCCGTGCCGCGGGCCGACGGCCGGTACCTCGTCGTCGTGACCCGGATCCAGCCGCAGCTCGAACGGATCCAGGACACCGACACCGGCGAGGAGACGACGATCGTCAACGCCGCGGGCGAGACCGTGCTGGACGTCGACGGAACGGTCGACGGCGACCGCCACGAGGAGGGGGTCGCCGCGGTCCGCGACGGCAACGCCACGACCGCGACGCAGATCGGCGACGGCGAGGTCCACGCGTATGCGGCCGTGCCCGGCACCGACTGGGTGGCGGTGACGAGCGTCGCGAAGTCGACGGCGTTCGCCGTGCGCAACGACGTGGGGAACTCGGTGCTGCTGTTGCTCCTCCTCACGCTCGCGTCGCTCGGGGCCGTCGGCGTCGTGCTGGGCGGGCGCACGGTCGTCCCCCTCGCGCGGCTCCGCGACCGCGCCGAGCGGATCGAGTCCGGCGACCTCGACGTCGACCTGTCGACCGGCCGGGTCGACGAGATCGGGCGGCTGTTCACGAGCTTCGCCGAGATGCGCGACGCGCTCCGCGAGCGGATCGCGGAGGCGGAGACCGCCGCCGACGAGGCCGAGGCGGCCCGCGAGGAGGCCGAGGCGGTCACCCGCGACATGGAGGCGAAGGCGGCCGACTACAGCGAGGTGATGGGCGCGGTCGCCGACGGCGACCTCACCCGCCGGATGGACCCCGACGCGGACCGCGAGGCGATGCGCGAGATCGCCGAGGAGTTCAACGACATGGTCGCGCAGCTGGAGCGGACGACCGCGCGCGTCGCCGCCTTCGCCGGCGAGGTCGACGACGCCAGCGCGGAGCTGGCGGCGGGCGCCGACGAGGTCGAGACCGCGAGCGGGACCGTCAGCGAGCAGATCCAGGAGATCGCGGACGGCGCGGTCCGGCAGGACGAGCGGCTCGACTCGGTCAGCGACGAGATGAGCGACCTCTCGGCGAGCATCGAGGAGGTGGCGTCGTCCGCGGCCTCCGTCGCGGAGACCGCCGAGGCCGCCGCCGAGCGCGGCGAGGCGGGGCGCGAGGCCGCCGCCGAGGCGCTCGACGAGATGGACGCGATCGAGGCCCGCTCCGCGGCCGCGGTCGAGCAGATGGCGGCCCTCGACGAGCGCATGGACGAGATCGACGAGGTCGTCGAGTTCATCACGGACGTGGCCGAGCAGACGAACATCCTCGCGCTCAACGCCTCGATCGAGGCCGCCCGCGCCGGCGAGGCCGGCGAGGGATTCGCGGTCGTCGCCGACGAGGTCAAGCAGCTCGCGGAGGAGACGCAGGAGGCGGCCGCCGAGATCGAGTCGGAGATCGCGGCGGTCCGCGAGGAGACCGACGAGACCGTCGCGGACATCCGCGAGACGAACGCCCGGATCGACGAGGGGTCGGACACCGTCCGCGAGGCGTCGTCGTCGCTGGAGGCGGTCGTCGACGCTGTCGAGGAGACGAACCACGGCGTCCAGGAGATCAGCGAGGCGGCGGAGGACCAGGCGCGGTCGACCCAGCGCGCGGTCGAGGGCGTCGAGGACGTCGCCGAGGTGAGCGGCGAGGTCGCGAGCGGCTCCGAGCAGGTGTCCGCGGCCGCCGAGGAGCAGACCGCGACCGTCACCACCATCGCGGAGAACGCGGACCGGCTCCGCGACCAGGCCGCGTCGCTCTCGGAGTCGGTCTCGGCGTTCGAGGTCGACGTCGCGCCCGAGGAGATCGACGGCGCGGAGGCGGACGGCGCCGGCACCGACGGCGCGGCCGCCGGGTCACCGACCGAGACGGAGGGCAACTCGCCGGGCGACCTCGGCCTCGCCGCCGACGGCGACGGCCGGGACCGACCTGCCGAGGGGGACGACGCCTAGTCCGCCGACCGCGCCTCGCCGTCGGCCTCGGGGTGTCCCTCGGCGATGGCGACCCCCGACGAGGCGCCGATCCGGACCGCGCCCGCGTCGAGCATCGCCGTCGCCTCCTCGTAGGAGCCGACGCCGCCGGAGGCCTTCACCGGCAGGTACTCGCTCATCAGCTCGACGTCGGCGAGCGTCGCGCCGCCGTCGGCGAAGCCGGTCGAGGTCTTCACCATGTCGGCGTCGGCGGCGACCGCGGCCTCGCAGGCGCGGCGCTTCTCGGCGTCGTCGAGGAGCGCGGTCTCGATGATCACCTTCACCGGGACCGGCACGGCCGCGACCACGTCCGCGAGCTCGTCGGCGACCGCGCCGTCGTCGCCCGCCTTCAGCCGGCCGACGTTGATCACGATGTCGACCTCGTCGGCGCCGGCCTCCCAGGCCGTGACCGCCTCGTCGCGTTTCACCTCGGGGGCGTGCTGGCCGTGCGGGAACCCGACCACGGTGGCGATCGCCTCGGGCGCGTTCTCGTAGTCGGCCGCCTCCGCGACGTAACACGGCGGGATACAGGCGTTCATGCCGTGGGCGGCGGCCTCGTCGAGAACGGTCCGGGTGTCGTCCCAGGTCGTCTCCGGGCCGAGGACGGTGTGGTCGATGCTGGCGGCGAACTCCTCGCGGTTCATGCGTCTCCCCTCGCGGCGCGGCCTCAAAGGCGTGCTGGGTCGCACCGCCGGCTCCGGGCGAGCGACGCTGAAAAAACGCGGCTACGGACGAGAAACGAGGGACGGAACACGGACGGCCGCCGACCGGCGGCTCACCGGCCGGCGGGGGTCCGGCTCAGCTCTCGATCTCGATCTCCGTGCCGGAAACGGCGTCCTCGACGGTCACGGGGAGCCGCACCGTCAGGATGCCGTTCCGGTACTCGGCCCGGATGCCGTCCTCGTCGATCGCCTTCGGGAAGCGGAACCGCCGGTGGTACGTCCGGCGGGTCCCGCGCCGCTCGTCCTCGTGTTCGCCGGCGACGTTGAGCACGCCGTCGTTCCACGAGGCGGTGATCTCGGCGGGGTCGAACCCAGGTAGTTCGACCGAGAGGACGAACTCGCCGTCCTCCTCGTACAGTTCGTAGTCGTTGCTACCGGATTCGAACAGTCGGCTCGGGAAGTCGAGTCCTTGCGTCCAGGTGTTCGCCGGTTCGAGCATGGGCATTGGTGACCACCTCGAACTCGGTTACTAGTAGGGCGGCGATTCTATAAAAATCCAACGAATTTTGGGGGTAATTAACAACCGCTTTCGGACGGCGGACCGCCCCGGCGAACGGGCCCGTTGCCGGACGGTCGGTAAGGTGCGACGCGTTCGGTTGGATATTTCTCCAACGTTTTCGCGATCGCCCCGGATTTATTTCGTCCGCGTGCCACCCCGACGCATGGATCGCGACACCGTCACGCCCGCCGTCTCGGACCTCCCCGGCGAGCGCGCTCGCGAGTGGGTCGACTACCACCACGAGTCGGCAGCGCCGAGCACCTACGTCTACGAGTTCGTCTGGGACCGCACCGCCCCCGCCGAGGGCCCGTTCTGTACCGACGTCGACGGCAACGTCCTCATGGACTTCACCAGCCACGTCGCCGCCGCGCCGCTCGGCTACAACAACCCGCTGATCATGGACCGGCTCGCGGAGTTCGACCTCGTGGACCCCCTGAAGATCGCCGGCCAGGACTTCTACGCCGCCGGCGGCCCCGCGCCCGGGGACGGGATACCCGGCTCGTCGGGGCTCATGGACCGGCTCACCGACCTGACGAGCCACTACGACATGGACACCGTCTTCCTCTCGAACTCCGGCGCGGAGGCGGTCGAGAACGCCATCAAGATCGCCTACGACGCCTCCGACGGCGCGAAGTACGCGATCACCTTCGACGGGGCGTTCCACGGCCGGACGCTCGGTGCGCTCTCGCTCAACCGCTCGAAGTCCGTGTACCGCCGCGACTTCCCGGAGGTCAGCGGCATCACGGAGGTCCCGTTCTGCGAGGACCGGACCTGCTCGCCCGAGACCTGCTCGTGCGGCTTCTTCGCCGACGGCGTCTCCCGGCTCCGGCGGAAGCTCGACCCGAAGCGGGGGAACGTCCACCCGGACGACGTGGCGTACCTGATCATGGAGCCGATCCAGGGCGAAGGGGGCTACCGGTTCCCCTCCGAGGCGTTCACCGACGAGATCGCGGCGCTCGCCGACGAGCACGACATCACGGTGATCGCCGACGAGATCCAGACCGGCGTCGGGCGCACCGGCGAGATGTGGGGCTCGGACCACTACGCGTACGAGCCGGACGTGATCACGAGCGCGAAGGGGCTTCGGGTGGGCGCGACCGTCTCGCGGAGCGACGTGTTCCCCGAGGAGACCGGCCGGCTCTCCTCGACGTGGGGCGCCGGCGACGTGATCGCCGCGGCGCAGGGCGCGCTCACCCTCGACGCCATCGAGGAGGCCGACCTCATGGACAACGCCGTCGCTCGCGGCCGGCAGTTCACGGAGACGATGCGCGACGCCGCCCTCGACCCCGTCGAGGACGTGCGCGGGAAGGGGCTGCTGCTCGCCGTCGAGTTCGACACGAAGGAGCGGCGGGACGCGGTCGTCGACGAGGCGTTCGCTCGCGGCCTCCTCACGCTCGCGTGCGGCCACAAGGTCCTCCGGATCCTCCCGCCGCTCGACGTCACCGAACGCGAGATAGACCTCGGCGCCGACCTCCTCACGGACGCGATCGCGGCCGCGGTCTGAGGGCGCGATCGCCCCGGAACGACCGACCTACCGGTCCGCGTACCACTCCGCGAACTTCTCTAAGGCCCGGCCGCGGTGCGACACCGCGTTCTTCCGGTCGGTGTCCATCTCAGCGAACGTCTCCCCGTCGTGTTCGAAGATCGGGTCGTAGCCGAAGCCCCCGTCGCCCCGCGGCGCGACGATCCGGCCCGGCACGTACCCCTCGAACAGCTTGACCGGGAGCGGGTCGGCCGCCCCCGCGTCGCCGTCGCTTCCGCCGCCCTCACCCTCTTCGTCCGGCCCCGCCGCGGCGGCCGCGTCGCGGTCGCCCCGGTCCACCGGGTCGGGGCTCGCGGCGAACCCCTCGCCGTCGCAGTAGCCGAGGACGCAGCGGAAGGCGGCGCGGCGGTCGTCGAGGTCGGCGGCGATGTCGTGGACGCGCTCGATCCCGAGCGTCTCCTCGACGTACGAGGAGTACGGGCCCGGGAAGCCGTCGAGGCCCTCGACGAACAGCCCCGCGTCGTCGACGAGGACCGGCGCGTCCGCGTGGCGGTACGCCTCGCGCGCGCCCCGCGCCGCGATGGGGCCGAGCTCGTCGGCCTGGACCTCCGCGTAGTCGAAGTCGAGCCGCTCCACCGAGCCGTCCGGGAGGTACCGCTCCGCCTCGCGCACCTTCCCCGGGTTCGTCGTCACGTACCTGAGCACGGATCGCCGTGGGCGCGCCCGCGAGGAATAGGCGTCGGTCGCGGGCGGTCGCCCCGGCCGCCGCCGGCAGTACGTTTTTCTCGGGGCGACGACAGCACTCGCGTATGGCCCTCCCCACCTTCGAGAAGAAACGACTCATCGGGCTCATCGCGATCCTGTCGTTCGGTCTCACCTCGCTTTCCGCCGTGCTCTTCCCGGGCCAGTTGGTCGGGCTCGGACCCGCCCTCTTCATCACCGGGTTCTTCATCCTGATCCCGCTGGTGCTGGTGCTGGGCGAGGACTTCCCGCTCGTCGCGGCCGACGAGCCCGACGCGTCGGCCGCGGGCGACGCGACGGCCGAGCGGCCGGTGGCCGCGCTGCGCGACCGCTATGCGAGCGGCGAGATCGACGAGGCGGAGTTCGAGCGCCGGCTCGACCGGCTGCTCGCGACCGAGGACCTCGACGAGCGGCTCGACCGGGTCGAGTCCGACCGCGGCGACCGGCACCGGGAGCGCGACGTAGAACTGGAGTGAGTCGGCGCGGGGCTCAGGGGTCGACGCGGACGAGCCACGCCTCGGGGTCGTCGATCTCCGCCCCGGTCGGCAGGTTCTCGGCGCGCTCCCACACCGCGCCCGCGGCCTCGATGCCGCGCTCGTCGGCGACGTGCCGGAAGAAGGCGGCGCCGCGCTCGTACTGCCGGCGCTTGAGCCCCAGTCCGAGCAGGCGCTGCGCGAGCCGCCGCACGGGCCCGCCGCCGCCGCGGCGCTCGTCCAGCTTCCGCCGGAGGTCCGCGTACTCGCCGTCGAACGCGCGGTCCATCAGTACCTCGGCGTACCCCTCGACCGCGGTCATCGCGGCCTGGAGCTCCGCGAACGCGTCGGGGTCGAGCCCGCGGCCAGTCATCCCCTCGACGCCGCCCGCGCCGCCGACCATGCCCTCCACCCCGCGCTCGACGCGCGATTCGAGGTACTCCGGGAGCCACGGCGCCGCGCCGAACTCGGCGGCGTGGGTCACCTCGTGGAACGCGATCCAGCGGCGGAACCGCGGGTACGCCACGTCGAGCGCGCTCGCGACCGCGACGATGTTCGGGTGGACGAAGTAGAGCCCGTGCTCGGCGTCCGGCTCGTCGGCGAGCAGGAGGGGATCGTACTGGCCGAGGACGTTGCGCGCGAGGAAGCCTAGGGCGAACGCCATCGACCCCGTGTTTGCGACCCGCGAGAGGTCCCGGGCGAACCCGGCACCGGGCGCGGGCCCCACAGGGCCCGACGAGGCGTCGGCGATCACGTCCAGCGAGTCGGTGCCGGCGTCGCCGCCCGGGTCCGCGCCGATCCGACCGCCCGCGTCGCCCGCCGCGGCCGCCTCGATCGGGTCCATCACGCGCCGGAAGGTGTCGACGCTCGCGTCGATCCAGTGGTGGCGGTTCTGTACCTCGACGGTGTCGGGCACGTCGAACTCGATCCCGGCGACCGCGGCCAGCCGCGAGCGGGCGTCGCGCACGTCGCCGGCGTACCCCGCGCGCTCCGCGTCGGAGAGCGCGACCGATCCGGGGTCGGTGGCGTCCTTCGCGGCCGCCGCGGCCCGGTCCCAGTCGACGACGCCCGGCCCCTCGGCCTCGGCGACGGTCCGGACGCTTCGGAGGATGTCCATACGGATCGGACGGGCGGGCGCCTCAAAGCGCTTGTGTCGACCGGTCCCGGCCGGATCCGACACCGACGTGTTCTTGCCGGCCGCCCCACAGCCATCGGCATGGACGACGCGCGCAGAGCGTTCCTCGACGACCTCCTCGCGACGCCGAGCCCCTCGGGCTTCGAGACGGCCGCCCAGCGGGTGTGGACCGACTACGTCCGCGAGTTCGCGGACCGGGTCGAAACCGACGCCTACGGCAACGCCGTCGCGGTCCACGAGGGCGACCCCGACGCGCCGACGGTCGCGGTCACCGGTCACGCCGACGAGATCGGGTTCATCGTCCGCGACGTGCTCGACGACGGCTTCCTCCGGATCGGGCGGATCGGCGGCTCCGACCGCACCGTCTCGAAGGGCCAGCACGTCACGGTCCACGCCGACGAGCCGGTCCAGGGCGTCGTCGGACAGACCGCGATCCACCTGCGGGACCAGGCGGACGACGAGCACGAGGACGTCGCGGGCCAGTTCGTCGACGTCGGCGCCGAGGACGCCGCCGAGGCGCGCGAACACGTCGAGGTCGGCGACCCCGTCACGTTCTCGACGGGCCGTCGCGACCTCGTCGGCGACCGGATCGCCGCCCGCGGGGTCGACAACCGCGCCGGCGCGTGGGCGGCCGCGGAGGGGCTGCGACGCGCCGCCGACCGCGACGTCGACGCCACGGTCTACGCCGTCTCGACGGTCCAGGAGGAGGTCGGGCTCCAAGGCGCGCGGATGGTCGGGGTCGACCTCGACGCCGTCGACGCCTTCGTCGCGGTCGACGTCACACACGCCACCGACAACCCGGACATCGACCGCGAGCACCGCGGCCCGGTCGAACTCGGCGCTGGCCCGGTGATCGGTCGCGGCAGCGCGAACCACCCGGTCCTCGTGGACCTCGCCCGCGAGGCGGCCGCCGACGCCGGCGTCGACGTGCAGCTACAGGCGGCCGGCACCCGCACCGGCACCGACGCGGACGCGTTCTACACGGTCCGCGGCGGCACCCCGGCGCTCAACGTCTCGATCCCGAACCGGTACATGCACACGCCGGTCGAGGTGATCGACACCGGCGACTTGGACGAGGTCGCCGACCTCCTCGCCGCGATCGGGGCCGCAGCGGGCGATCACGCGGCCGGGCCGGAGCCGTTCGCCGTCGACGTCTGAGCGAGATCTGCCACGACAAACCGGGGCACGGCGTGGTCGAAACGGAACTGTTTTACAATCCGCTCACCTACCGTTGATTGCGTCGAACGGACGCGCTCTGGTGGTGTAGTCCGGCCAATCATCTTGCCCTCTCACGGCAAGGACCTGGGTTCAAATCCCAGCCGGAGCATCTCACTTCGTCGCCTTCTCGCCGCCCGGACCGGCTCCGTAGCGGCGTCCCCGTCGGTCCGCGGCTTCGCTCTCTACTCACCACAGCGCCGCCGCTCCGCGGCTCGACTGCTGTCCGTTCGAGGTAGCGGCAGGTGTTGAACGGCGAGACGGGTTTTACACGCTGGCGTGCGAGGCGTTGCCATGAGCGACGCCGCACGCCCCGCGCCGACCGCCGCCGACGCGCTCCACACGACCGTCGACCTCCCCTTCGACGACGCGGTGCCGTTCGTCCAGCTCGAACACGAGCTCGCGGACTTCGAGACGGTGCGCGTCACGCGGCTCGACGAGATGATCGAGGGGATGCTCGGTCACGACGACGTCGGGCGGACGGCACTGATCGTCGTCTGTCACCCCGAGATCGCGTACGACGCGCTGCGAATCGACCCGACGCTCGCCGGCATGCTCCCGTGTACCACCGTCGTCTACGAGCGCGCCGGTGACGACCGCGTTCACGTCCATCACGTGTCGGCGACGAAGGCGATCCGCGACCTCGGTTGCGCGTCGGCCACCGGGGTCGACGAGGACGCCGTCGAGGACCTCGTGGCGAAGACCGGCGAGCTGATGGCGGTCGTCTGGGAGCACATCGAGACGCACGGCCGGGAGTGAGCGCCGCGGTCGACGCGAGCGCGCCGCTTCAGCGGTTCAGCCGCCAGCGGATCACCGCGGCGGCGACGAGGACCGTCCCGAACGTGACGGCGCCGGAGATCAGCGCGCCGCGCGCGCTCGTCGCGCCGGTCGCGAACGCGCTCGCCGAGGCGGAGCCGCCGACCACCGCCGCCCCGCCCGCCAGTCCGCCGAACCCGATACAGCAGAGGCTCAACAGGCCGACTGCGGACAGCGACCCGAGGATCCCGTCGTCGCTCATCGTCGCTTCTCCCTTTCGCCCCGGACTACCAATAGGTGTCGCCCCCAGCCGACCGCCAAGCGAGGGTTTAATTCCGACAGCGCGCGAGGGCGTCGTGTGGACCCGAGCCGGATCCCCGCCGAGTTCCCCGCGCCGAGCTTCCGCGGCGCGCAGGAGCGGGCCCTCGCCGACATCCGCGACGCGTTCGCGGCCGGCAACCGGGTCGTCTTGGTGCGCGCGCCGACCGGCAGCGGCAAGTCGCTGCTCGCCCGCGCCATCATGGGCGCGGCCGAGACGGCGGGCGAGGCGGCCCCAAGCGAGGCGACGGGCGCCTACTACACGACCCCGCAGGTGTCGCAGATCGACGACGTCGAGGCCGACGACCTCCTCGACGACCTGGCCGTGATCCGCGGCAAGTCGAACTACGACTGCGTGCTGCCCGGCGAGCACGACACGCCGGTGAACCGCGCGCCCTGCGCGCGCCAACAGGGGTTCGACTGCTCGATCCGGCACCGCTGCCCGTACTTCTCCGACCGCGCCATCGCCTCCGGCAACCGCTTCGCCGCGATGACGCTCGCGTACTTCATGCGCACTGCCGGCTCCGAGGTGTTCCGCAAGCGCGACGCCGTCGTCATCGACGAGGCGCACGGGCTCGCCGAGTGGGCCGAGATGTACGCGACCATCGATATCTCGCCCGAGCGCGTCCCGGTGTGGGACGACGTGGGCGTCCCGGACGTCGCGGCCGACGCCGGCCCCGAGGAGGACGCCGTCGACCGCACCGCGCGGTTCGTCGAGGCGCTCCGCGACGTGGCGATCCGCGCGAAAGACGAGCTGGTGGGGCGGCCCGAGCTCGACCGGGAGGAGGTCGCCCGGCGCGACCGGCTCCAGGAGCTCATCGGCGAGCTCGGCTGGTTCCTGGAGGACTACCGCGACCCGCAGTCCCCCACCTCGTGGGTCGTCGACCAGCCGGGCGGCGAGGGGTCGGCGATGGAGATCAAGCCGCTCGACCCCGCGCGGTACCTCAGACACACGGTGTGGGACCGGGGCAACCGGTTCGCGCTGCTGTCGGCGACCATCCTCTCGAAGGAGGCGTTCTGCCGCGGGGTCGGGCTCGACCCCGCCGACGTCGCACTCGTTGATGTCGAGCACACGTTCCCGCTCGCGAACCGCCCGCTGTACGACGTGACGCAGGGGTCGATGACCTACGAGCACCGCGACGAGACGACCCCGAAGATCGCCCGCCTGATCGTCCGGCTGATGGCGGAACACCCCGACGAGAAGGGGCTGATCCACGCGCACTCGTACGACATCGCGGAGCGGATCACCGAGCGGCTCGGCGAGTTCGGCGTCGCCGCGCGCGTCAGGCGCCACGACCGGTCGAACCGCGACGCGGAGCTGGAGGCGTGGAAGGCCAGCCCGGACCCGGAGGTGTTCGTCTCCGTGAAGATGGAGGAGGCGCTGGACCTGAAAGGCGACCTCTGTCGCTGGCAGGTAGTCTGTAAGGCGCCGTACCGGAACACGAACGACTCGCGGGTCGCCCGCCGGCTGGCGGACGGGCAGTGGGCGTGGTACCACCGGACCGCGCTGCGCACCGTCATCCAGGCGTGCGGGCGGGTCGTCCGCGCCCCGGACGACCGCGGCGCGACCTACCTCGCCGACGACTCGCTGCTCGACCTCTTCGAGCGCGCGGCGGCGGACACCCCCGACTGGTTCCGCGACCAGGTCGACGCGATGACGACCCCCTCGCTGCCCGCGTTCGACCCCGAGGCCGCGCTGGCCGGCGTCGACGCGTCGCCGTCGAGCGGCGCGGGAGCGGGTCGCCGGAAGAGCCGCCGTGCGGGCGGGTCGGCCGGTACACCCGGCGGTCGCTCGTCTCGGGACGGCTCAGGTCGAGGGCGCGACGGCGGCGACGCGACCGGCGACGGCGGCGACGACCCCGTTCGGACCCGGTCCGAGCAGGACGCCGAGCGGCGGGAGAACCACCCGCTGTCGGACGTGTGGGGCGACGGCTGACGGGGACCGCCGCCGAGGCGCGGTGGGCGATCGGCGCAAGAGCGGGGACCGGCGGCGTGCGCCACGCGCCGGTTACAGTAGCGAGACGCCGTACGCCACCATGGAGCTCACCATGAGAAACGCGAAGAACAGCGCCATGAGCTGTTGTCTGTCCATGTCGCCGTGTCAACTGCAGAGCCGTATAACTCCTGCGGGCGACGGGCGGCCGGGTGCGAGTCATATTACCACCCCGAGCCGATCACTCGTTAATATATATCGTATAAGGTGTATCAGGTCCCTCAATGAAGTAGTAACCTTCATAATCCCTCACCCGACTACTGGGTGTATGGCCACGAACGGGCTGTCGAGTGCGCTGACGCTGTACGGTGCGCGAACCCTGACGCTGTCGCAGGCGGCCGCACAGGCAGGGCTCAGCGAGGCCGAATTCATCGAGCAACTCGAACGCCGCGGCATCGAGGTAACCGAGTCCGAGCGCGCCGCGGCGCTCGGTCGCGAACAGCCCGCTCGCGCCGACTGAACGGTGCTGCGTCGCCGCCCGCGAGGGCGGCGCGCCGCGCCGGCGCTCCGACTCGTCCTACGAACGATCAGTTCTCGCTGACCAGCGAGCCGCGAGGCTCCCCTACTCCCGGTTCGAGACCGACTCCGCCGACCGCTCCGCGTCCTCGTCCGGCACGAGGTGAACGTCGCCGCCGTGTTCGAAGGCGAGGACCGACTCGGCGCCGTCGTCGACGAACGCCGGGTTCGGCACCGTCTTCGCCTCGTAGGTGACGGGGTCGAGCACCTGGATCGCGTTCTCGTCCTCGACGGTCACGACCGTCGTCTCCGCCGCGTCGTCGCGGGTGCCGAGCCGGGTCGCATCGGGGGCGTCGCCGTCCGCGAACGCCGAGGTGTACTCCGCGCCCGTGGCGAGCCGGACCCCCTGGAGGCGGCCGGAGACGCCCGTGACGAGGACCGGGCCGTCCCCGTCCTCGGGGTCGACGATCTCGCCTTCGGCGTACCTCGGGAGCCGGACCGCGAACGTGACGCGGTACACCTCGTTGCCGTCGCCGTCCTCGGTGACGAGCGTCGGGTACGACTCGAAGCTCCCCCCGAGCGACTCCGTGATCCGCGTCGCCACGTTCTGCGCGAGGCGGTTCGACGAGAGCTTGATGTCCGGCCCGTCGTCGGTCTCCGTCACCTCGGTGATGAACGCCTCCCGGTCGCCGTCGGCCTCCTGGTCGGCGACGTACCGCTCGGCGATGTCCAGCGCCTCCGCGCGCTCGGCGGGCGTGAGGTCGCGCTCGTCGGCGCGGACCTGGACGATCCCGGCGTAGTAGCCGCCGGCGATGCGCCCGCAGCGGTCGCAGGTCCCCCGCGAGATCTTCACCGGGACGGTCACCTCCGCGGAGCGCAGGGTGCCGCGCACCACGCCGGAGAAGCGGCAGTGCATCCGGACGGTGTTCTCGTCGACCTGCTCCGGCTCCACGCCCCACTCCACGTCTTCCGCGTCGACGTGGACTCCGAGGGACTCGGCCACCTCGTCGACGGCGACGTCGGTGTAGTCGCGCGCCCCCACGTCGCGCCACGACTCGCCGCGCCTGACGGCGCCGCAGCCGGAACAGACCAGCACCTCGATCCGGTCGGGCGCGTCGACCAGGTCGAAGTCCTCGAAGTAGCAGTCGTCGCACAGCAGGGCGTCTCGCCCGCGCGGCTCGCCCGGAAGGGGGTCGCGCCGCTCGGGGACCGGGTCGCCGCAGCGCGGACAGAACTCCCGCGACTCGCTCATTGGCGCCCGCTACGCCGAGGACCGGTTTAAACGGCGCGGACCGCCCCCGTCGGCGCCGACGCCGCGACGGCGGCTCCGGCCGCTCCGTGCGGATCCCGACCTCCGAAATGGTTTTTCGCACGGACCGAGAACGGGCGTGTATGAGCGGTAACCCCGACGACGAACGGCTCGAGGAACTGCGCGAACAGAAGATGGAGGAGCTCCGCGAGCGGCAGGGCGGCGAGGGCGACGCCGCCGAGGCCCAACAGCAGGCCCAGGAGCGCGCCGAGGCCCAGCAGGAGGCCGTGCTGAAACAGTACCTCACGGACGGCGCCCGCCAGCGGCTCAACGCGGTCGAGATGTCCAAGCCGCAGTTCGGCGAGAAGGTGAAACAGCAGGTCGCCGCGCTGGCGCAGAGCGGGCGGATTCAGGGACAGATCGACGAAGAGCAGATGCGCGAGCTCCTCAAGGAGCTCCAGCCCGACCAGAAGAGCTTCGACATCCGCCACCGGTAGATGGAGCTCGCGCTGCTGTACAGCGGGGGGAAAGACTCCTCGCTGGCCGCCCACCTGCTCGACCGGTTCTACGAGGTCCGCTGCGTCACCGGGAGCTTCGGGCTCACGGACGACTGGGAGCACGCGGAGCGGGCGGCCGCCGAGCTCGGGTTCCCGTTCGAGCGCGTCGAGCTCGACCCGGAGGTCGCCGAGAACGCGGCCGAGACCATGGTCGCGGACGGCTACCCGCGCAACGGGATCCAGCGCGTCCACGAGCACGCCTTAGAGACCATCGCCGCGCTCGACGTCGACGCCATCGCGGACGGCACCCGCCGCGACGACCGCGTCCCCACGGTGTCGCGGGCGCAGGCGCAGAGCCTCGAAGACCGCAACGGGATCGATTACATCTCACCGCTCTCCGGGTTCGGTCGCCACGCCGTCGACCAGCTCGTCGACGCCACCTTCGACGTCCAGCAGGGCCCGAGCGAAGAGGTCCCGAAGGCGGACTACGAGGACGAGCTCCGCACGCTCATCGCGGACCAGTACGGCGAGGGGACCGTCGGCGACGTGTTCCCCGACCACGACCAGACGTACGTCCACGGCCGGAGCGACTGACCGGCCGGTGCGGCGCTCCGCCCGCGGTCGGCGGCCTCCCGTCGGCCCGGAAGTGCCGGAACTACTTTCGACCCCGGGGTCGTAGCGTCGACCATGTCATCCGACCGAGTCGTCGACCTGCTCCGGACGGCGTACGCCGACGAGATCGAGACCGTGATGAACTACCAGACGAACGCGATCGTCCTCGACGGCGTCCGCGCCGAGGAGATCAAAGAGAGCCTCAAACAGGACGTCCAGGAGGAGCTCGGCCACGCCGAACAGCTCGGCCAGCGGCTCAAACAGCTCGACGCGCGGCCGCCCGGCTCCGCCGAGTTCACGGCCGGCCAGGAGTCGCTACAGCCGCCCGAGGACTCGACGGACGTGCTTGCCGTCATCAACGGCGTGCTGGACGCAGAGGAGGACGCGATCGCGACGTACCGCGAGCTGGTCGACGCCGCCGACGAGGCGGGCGATCCGGTCACCGAAGACCTCGCCGTGACGCTGCTCTCGGACGAGGAGGCCCACCGGACCGAGTTCCGCGGGTTCCAGAAGGAGTACCAGCGCGAGTAGACCGGGCGAGGCGCCGCGTTTCGACGTCCGCGACCTCCACGTCGACGTCCGCGATCGCCGCCCCCGAAAGGATGCTTTCAAGCGGGCGCTCGCCGAAGCGACGCGTATGTACGACGGCCTCAAGGGATTCCGCGACTTCTACCCCGGCGAGCAGTCCGCCCGCCGCGAGGTGACCGACGCGGTCGAGGACGCCGCGGCCCGGCACGGCTTCCGGGAGATCGCCACCCCCGCCTTGGAGCGGACGGAGATGTACGTCGACAAGTCCGGCGAGGAGATCGTCGAGGAGCTGTACGCCTTCGACGACAAGGGCGGCCGCGGCGTCTCGATGACCCCGGAGCTCACCCCGACCGTCGCCCGGATGGTCGTCGCGAAGGGGCAGGAGCTGTCGAAGCCGATCAAGTGGGTGTCCACCCGCCCGTTCTGGCGCTACGAGCAGGTCCAGCAGGGCCGGTTCCGCGAGTTCTACCAGACGAACATCGACGTGTTCGGCTCGTCGGCGCCCGAGGCCGACGCCGAGGTGCTCGCGGTCGCCGCCGACGCCCTGACCGACCTCGGGCTCACCGGCGACGACTTCGAGTTCCGGGTCTCCCACCGCGACATCCTCGGCGGCCTCGTCCGCTCGCTCGCGGCGGACCCCGACGCGGTCGACACCGCGGCCGCGATCCGCGCGGTCGACAAGCGCGCGAAGGTCGACGACGGCGAGTACCTCGGGCTCCTCTCGGACGCGGGCCTCGCCCGCGACACCGCGCGCGACTTCGACGACCTCATCGCGGACGTGGAGACGGTCGCCGACCTCGACGCGGTCGCCGAGGCCGGCGGCGAGGCGGTCGAGGCCGCGGTCGAGAACCTCCGGAACGTCCTCGCCGCGGCCGACGACTTCGGCGCGGGCGAGTTCTGCGAGGTGTCGCTGACCACCGCCCGCGGGCTCGACTACTACACCGGCGTCGTCTTCGAGTGCTTCGACTCCACCGGCGAGGTGTCCCGGTCCGTCTTCGGCGGCGGCCGCTACGACGACCTCATCGAGAGCTTCGGCGGGCAGCCCACTCCCGCGGTCGGGGTCGCCCCCGGGCACGCGACGCTCAAGCTGCTCTGCCAGCGCGCCGGCGTCTGGCCCGACGAGGAGCTGACGACGGACTACTACGTGCTCAGCGTGGGCGACACGCGGAGCGAGGCGGCCGCGCTCGCGGGCGACCTCCGCGCGCTTGGCGACGACGTGGTCGTCGAGCAGGACGTCTCCGGCCGCTCGTTCGGCGCCCAGCTGGGCTACGCAGACTCGATCAACGCCGAGACTGTCGTCGTCGTCGGCGAGCGCGACCTGGAGAACGGCGAGTACACGGTGAAGGACATGGCGAGCGGCGACGAGACGACGGTCCCGGTCGAGGAGTTCCCGCCGGACGAGGGGCTGCCGACCTACGAGGACTACGAGTAACGGCGCGGCGCGCCCGTGACCCGTCCCGCCGGCCGGGCGACGCGATCCCTGAACGCTTTTGGGTCGCGCGTCGGGACGGTGGAGACGATGATCCCGCTCGCGACGGCGATGCCCCCGACCGAGGTCGCCCTCCGCGTGGCCGCGGGGGTCCTCCTCATCCTGATCAACGCGTACTTCGTGGCTATCGAGTTCGGGCTGACGCGTCTCCGGCAGTATCCCGAGTCGGAGATGGACACGCCGGGGCTGCGGCGCGCCTGGGAGATGACCGACGACCTGGAGTTCTACCTCACGACCTGTCAGGTGTGGATCTCCGGCACGTCCATCGCGCTCGGTATCGTCGCCGAGCCGGGGCTGGCGGCGCTTTTCACGCCGATCTTCGAGAACACCGCGCTCTTCGCGCCGGTCTTCGAGAACACGGCGCTGGCTTCGGCCAGCGCCGGGTCCTTCCTCGGCTTCTTCCTCATCAACATGGTCCACCTGACCCACGGCGAGCAGACGCCGACGTACCTCGGCGTCGAGCGCTCGAAGCAGGTCGCCCGGTACGGCTCGCGGCCGCTCTACTGGTTCGCGTGGCTCATCTCGCCGCTGATCAAGGTCGGCGACTGGGTCGCGAAGGCGACGCTCGGACTGTTCGGCGTCGAGATGACCGCCTCGTGGACCGAGGCCGAAGAGGAGGTACTGGAGACGCGCGCCGAGCTCCGCAACCGTCTCGGGTCGATGATGGAGGAGGTCGAACTCCCAGAGGAGCGCCGCGAGGAGGTCCTCAACGCGCTCGACGTCGACCGGGTGACCGTCGCGGACGTGATGACCGCGCCCGAGGAGGTCGTCTCGCTGACGACGGGGGCGTCCGTCGACGAGAACCTCGACCGGATCCGGGACACGCCGCACACCCGCTTCCCGCTCGTCGGCGACGACCTGACCGACTTCGAGGGGATCGTGTACGCCCCCTCGATCGTGAGCCGCTACGACGAGCTTCGCGACGGCGACCTGACGTTCGCCGAGGTCGCCGCCCCGCCGATGACGGTCGCGGCGGACGCGAGCGTCAGCGACGCGTTCGACCGGTTCCAGGCGGAGTCCCAGGAGCTCGCCTTAGTCATCGAGGACGGCGAGGTCGTCGGCCTGATCACTGCGACGGACGCCATGGAAGCGGTGATGGGCCAGCTCGAAGACCCGCTGGACGCCGGGAACCTATAAGAGACGCCGGTGTCCGCCGCCGATCCGGCGGCTGATCAAAAACAGGCGGCCGGAACCTCGGCCCCGCGCTCCGCGCCGCCGTTCACCGCTTGTACGCCTCGCGCAGGAACACCAGCGCGCCGCCGAGCATCGCGAGGTTCCCGAAGAAGGCGAGCCGCTCGCCGCTCTTGTCGTCCTCGTCGGCGTTCCAGAAGTCGTGCATCGTCGCGGTCACGACGGTCAGGAACGCGACCGCCGCGCCGGTCGCGATCCGGGGAAGCCGCCAGAGCGCGATGCCGAGGCCGGCGACCACCATCATGCCGGAGGCGAACGGCGCGGCGAGGTCCGGCATCGGGACGCCCGCCGACTCGGCGTACTCGATCGTGTCGTCCATGTCGCGGAAGTCCTCCGAGGCCTGCGCGGCGAGGCCGACGCCGAGCAGGACGCGGCCGAGCCGCGAGGGCGCGCCGCGACCGTCGCTCTCCGCGGTCGTCTCAGTGGGTTCGTCGTCGCTCATACGTCTCGTAACGGCAGCCGACAGTATAAATCGCGGTGGCGCCAGCCACGGCTCATCCTCGGACCGCATCGATCCGCGCCAGCAGCCGCCCCGTCGCCGCCGCGTCGAAGGCCATCGGGCGGCGCCACCACGGGCCCTTCCCGGAGTCGCTCGACAGGTCGGTGACGATCCGGTTCGCCTCGCTCCCGGCGTCGGGCGCGCTCAGCGGGACGACGCGGTCGAACGGGCCCGACACCGCCGGGTCGCCGACCGCGACGACGCGGGCGTCGAACGGGTCGCGCTTCAGGTGCGCGTTGGTCGGCGCGGCCCTCACGGCGGCCGCGCGGTCGACGGCGTCGCCGCCGCCGTCCGTAGCGAGCACCCGCTCGACCCGCATCCCCGCGAAGAGGTACGCGCCCCAGTCGGGGGCGAGGTCGTCGTCGACGGCGACCCCTCGCTCGCGGAGCCACGCGCCGTCGCGGTCGTCCGTTCCGCCGTCGCGGTCGCCGGTCGCGTCGTCGGGACACCCGTCACCCGGTCCCGCCCAGTCGCGCGGCCGCAGCGTGAGCGTCGCGTAGAAGAGGAGCCAGTCGCCGGGGTCGAGGGCGGCGATCCGGCCCGCCTTCACGGCGTACGGGTCGCCGTAGGTCGCCCGCTCGCGGCCGTGGACGCCCGGGAACTCGGGGTCGGCGTGGACCGGCGTCCCGCGCAGGTCGGCGGGGACCGCGAAGGGGAGGTCGAGGTCGCCGTACGTCGGGAGCGGCTCGTCGACCGGGAACCGGTCGCGCGGCAGCGTCGCCGCCGGCTCGGGGATCGGGACGTACGCGAAGGAGCCGTCCGGGTAGACGGGGCCGCGGAACCCCGGCTCGTTCGTGTTGGCGGCGACGTTGACGGCGACCGCACGGGGGTCGGGCATGCGGAACAGTCGGGGACTCAGTCCGCCGTCGCGGCGGGCTCCTCGTGTTCGACCTCGGTCCCGAGGAGGTCGAGGAACTGCGCGATCCACTCGGGGTGGTCGGGCCACGCCTGCCCGGTGACGAGGTTGCCGTCGGTCGTCACGCCGTCGACCCACGAGCAGCCGGCGGCCTCGACCTCGGGCCTGACCGCCGGGTACGCCGTCATCTCGTAGCCGTCGAGCACGCCCGCGGCCGCGAGGATCTGCGGGCCGTGACAGATCGACGCGACGGGCTTGTCCGCCTCGAAGAAGTGCCGCACCGCGTCGAGCACCTCGTCGTAGCCGCGGAGGTACTCGGGGGCGCGCCCGCCGGGAACGACCAGGGCGTCGTAGTCGGCCGGGTCGACCTCGTCGAGGCCGTGGGTGAGCTCGAAGTCGTGGCCGCGCTCCTCCAAGTACGTCTGGTCGCCGCGGAAGTCGTGGATCGCGGTCTTGACCGTCTCGCCCGCTTCCCGGTCCGGGCAGACCGCGTGGACCTCGTGGCCGACCGCCTGAAGCGCCTGGAACGGGACCATGATCTCGTAGTCCTCTCCGAAGTCGCCGACGATCATCAGTATGCGCTGTCCTGTCATGCGTGTACCACCGGTCGCCGGTACGTGCTACTGTCGGATAACGATGCTGGCGAGCGGTAACACACCACGCGCTCCGGTTCAGGTCTTCCGCGGGGTCGGCCGCACGGCGGCGTCAGCGCGGTCGGTTCGGCGGCCGGAGGTCCCGTCGGAACTCGTCGAACTGATCGAGGTCCTCGGGGAGCTCGTACTCGATCTCGCGCCCGTCCTGGTTGTCGGGGAGCCGCCCGTCTTCGAGGTCGTCGGCGACATCCTCCCACCCGGGCTTCACGCGGACGGAGCGCGCGGGCGACCCCACGACGACGTGGTGGTCGGGCACGTCGCCTTGAACCACGGAGCGCGCGCCGACGACGCTGTTCTCGCCGATCCGGCAGCCCGCCCTGACCATCGCGTCGTAGGTGACCCGGGCGTCGTCCCCGACGATCGTGTGGAAGTTCCGGACCTCCGTCTGGTCGACGATGTCGTGGTCGTGGCTGTAGAGGTGGACGCCGTCGGAGATGGAGGCGCGGTCGCCGATCGTCAGCTTCCCGCGGTCGTCGAGGTGGACGTCGTCGTGGATCACGACGTTGTCGCCGACCTCGATGTTGTGGCCGTAGGTGACGGAGATGCCCTTGAAAAAGCGGCAGTCGTCCCCGCACTCGGCGAACAGGTGGTTCCCGAGCATCTGCCGGAAGCGGAGCGCGAACTCGACGTTGTCGGCCATCGGCGTGGCGTCGAACTGCCGCCAGAGCCACTGGAGGTGCTTCGAGCGCCGGAAGCGGTCCTCGTCTTTCTCGGCGTAGTACTCCGACTCCAGGGTCGCGTTACACGGGTCGTATCCCTGGAGGCGGACGCGCTCGGCGCGCGACACCGACTCGCCGTCCTGCCACGCCTCCCACGCCTCCCGGTCGCCGTGGAGGTCGATCAGCACGTCGCGGACGACCTCGCAGGTGTCCTCGTCCGAGGAGAGCCGCTCGTCCACCTCGTCGATGAACCCTCGGACCCCGGCCTCGGCGCCGTCGGGCAGGGACACGTGTCGCTTTGTCATCGGCCCACCTTCGTCGCCGCCCCTCAAATGGATTCGGTTGTGCGACCGCGGCGCCCGATCCGTCAGTACAGCTCGGCGCGGACGAACAGGCCCGCGAGGACGCCGACGAACGCGACGGTGAAGACCGGGGCGATCGCAGCCCTGCCGAACGAGAGCAGCAGGGCGGTGACCGAGACGACGGCGACGACCGCGAGCAGGGCGACGACGGCGTCGAGCCGCCGGCGGAGGGCGTCGTCCATGAACGTCGGATCGGCGACGGGCGAGTAATATCCACCGGTGCCGGCCGCGGCCCGAGACGGCGGTCCGTCGCTGCCGTGCCGGGGTCGGTTCCACGGCGCCGAGAGCGACCGCGCCCGATAAGTGTCCCGACCGCCAAGCGGCCGGTATGGAACACCGCGAACTCGGTAACTCGGGCGTCGAGGTCTCGGAGATCGGCTTCGGCGCGTGGGTCGTCGGCACCGACTGGTGGGGCGACCGCTCGGACGACCAGGCGGTCGCGATGGTCGAGGAGGCGCTCGACGCGGGCGTCACCTACGTCGACACGGGCGACGTGTACGGCCACGGCGACAGCGAGGCGATCATCGGCGAGGCGATCGACGGCCGCCGCGACGAGGTGACGCTGTCGACGAAGATCGGCTACGACTTCTACGACAACCCGCAGGCCGGCCACGGCGAGCTCCCGAAGGAGCTCAACCGCGAGTACCTCACGGAGGCGTTCGAGGCCTCGCTGGACCGCCTCGACACCGACTACGTCGACGTGCTCCAGCTCCACAACGCCAACGTCGACGAGGTGACGCCCGAGGTGCGCGACCTCCTCCGCGAGTGGAAGGAAGACGGGCGCGTCCGCGCGCTCGGCTGGGCGCTCGGCCCCTCGATCGGCTGGCTCGCCGAGGGCGACGCGGCCGTCGAGTACGAGGAGTTCGACGCGGTCCAGACCGTCTTCAACCTCTTCGAGCAGGAGCCCGGCCGCCACTTCGTCGAGACGGTCCGCGAGAGCGATTCGGACACCTCCGTCATCGCGCGCGTCCCGCACTCCTCCGGCCTGCTCAACGAGCAGGTGACACCCGACACCGTCCTCGAGGACGGCGACCACCGCTCGCACCGGCCGAAGGAGTGGTACGAGACCGGCTGGGAGAAGGTGGAGGCGATCCGCTTCCTCGAAGACCCGGAGGGCGTCGAGGGGACCCGGACGATGGCGCAGGCCGCGATCCGCTGGCTGCTCGCGCACGACGAGGTCGCGTCCGTCACGCCCACCTTCCGCGACGGCGACGACATCGCCGAGTGGAGCGCCGCCGCCGACGTGCCGCCGATCTCCGACGCCGAGTACGAGCGCTTGGAGGAGCTGTACGCCCGTAACTTCGACGTCGACCGCGACGACGGGATGGACGTGCTCCGTACCTCCGTCGACGGCGAGGACATCGAGGCCGCCGGCCTCGACAAGCGCGCCGCCTCGTACTGACCGGGGGCACCCTCGTCCGCCGAGCGATCGACGCCGACCGACCCGCCCTTTTCGCCTCGAAACCGCCGGACTGCGTGCAGTTGACACGGCGCTGAATCACTTTCACCGCGCTCCGTCGCTCGGCGCCGCCCCGCGGGGTGTCGACGACCGCTCGGGGGCGGCACGGTCGCGCCGCTGGCGAGGGCGGAAGGTGGCTCGGTGGAAACCCGTCGTCACAGGGGGCTCAGTGGGGGTAACCGACTCGTCATCGCCACCACGGTGCGATCTACTCGCTCGCGGATATAAACTGATCGCGACGGTCTCCGACGACCGGCGGCCGCGGTCGCGGTGACCGCCCGACTGCCGACCGGTCGCCCGGACTGCCTGAGATGCTAGACCGCCCTGACTGCCCGTGCCGCTAGACTGCCGGACTGCCCGAGCCGCTGGACCGCTCGGACTGCCCGGGAGGCTCGACTGCCGGCCGCCGGGGTCGACCCGTCTTAGTCGCCCCCGCTACAGACGAGGACCGGCCGTTCGGTGTCGAGAATGACGCTCTGCGTGACGCTGCCGAACAGGACCTTCCCGGTCGGGGTGCGCTTCCGCCCGGCGACGACGATCTGGTCGGCGTCGTGCTCGTCGGCGACGTTGAGGATCGCTCGGGCCGGGTCGCCGCCGTACCCCTCGGGTGTCACCTCGATCCCGGCGTCCTCGAGCCGCGACCGAGCGACCCGAACCGACTTGACCTGCTCGACGGTGCCGCCCCCCTTGTTCTCGCTGAACGAGTGGACGAGGACCGCCGTCACGTCGTCCGCCTCCAGCGGCATCGACGCGATCGTCTCGGCCTGCGCGGTGGCCCGGTCCTCGTCCGTGTCGATACCCACAACAAACGTGAACATGCGACAGCCGTCGCGGCACTCGCATTTGACTGTTTCGGCGCACCGGATCGATCCGCACGACGCCCGCGAGCGCGGCGGCGACCGGATAACCGCCCGCAGGCGAGTGAATCTATCCCTAATGATTATGTAGTATGTGGCTCTGGGTAGTAGGTAGACACTCATGACAACTGATAACACGGGAAATTCGACGAGGCTATATCGGCGGCGCAACGTCCTGAAAAGCGGTGCCGCCGGAGCGGCGACGCTGGCGCTCGCCGGCTGTATCGGCGGCGGGGACGGCGGAGACGGCAGCGGCGGCGGGGGGAACGGGGGCATGGCCGACTCCGTCACGGTACCCGGGATATACGACGAGAGCGGCGCGACCTCCGACGTGGGCCGGCCGACGGCCATCGGCTCTCGCGACACTATCACCTACATCAACGAGAACGACCTGTTCGACGTGAGCATCGACCACCCGAACAACGACTACGCCTACGAGGTGCCGCAGGCCCAGCAGTACTACCAGCAGTACACCTCGGAGTCGTCGCCGCCGCTGATCATCGGCTGGGGGACCGCAGACACCGAGGCGCTGGCGGGCACCGTCGCGGACGACGAGGTGGTGTACGTCTCCGCGTCGTACTCCGCGAACCTCGTCACCGAGGAGTTCCCGTACAACTTCTTCGGGAACCTCGATTACACCAGTCAGGCCCGCGCGCACCTGCGGTGGATCGCTGACAACGACCCCGAGGCGACGGTCGGGTTCATCTTCTCTAACACGGCGTTCGGGCGCTCGCCCGTCGAGGGCGGCAAGCAGTACGCCGAGGAGCTCGGGCTTGACGTGGCCCCGGACATCAACCTCCCGCTGACCGCCAACTCCGCGACCACGCAGCTCAGGCAGGCCCGCGACCAAGAGATCGACTACCTCATTCACCAGAACACGTCTGCGCCGATGCGGGTGCTATTGGAGGACCGACAGGACATCTACCCCGACCTGACGGTGTGCGGCCTGACCTACACCGTCGACGAGCGCGTGGTCCAGCAGTCGCCCGACATTTTCGAAGGCGTGCGATACGTCAACGCGTTCCGCACGTTTCAGGGCGCGCTCGACAGCGGCGGCCGCGGCGCGGAGATCATCGAGGCGAACTTCGAGCGCGAGGGGCGCAGCATGGACGACCCCGAGATCGCTCAGCTCAATTACGTGCGCGGCGTGATCCACGCCCTGCTCGCGCTGAAGGGCATGCAGAACGCGGCCGAGGCCGGGAACGACGTCACGAGCGGACCGAACGTCAGACAGGGGATGTTCGGCATCGAGGACGACGACATGTTCGGGCTCGCCGAGCCGTTCAGCTACGAGGCGGGCGACCGCCGCCCGACGATGAACGGGCGGCTGTTCGAGGTCACCGACGGCAGCCTGAGCTTCGACACCAGCGTCGAACTGCCCCGCCGCGACTCCTGGATCGGACTATGATGGCGACCGACGAGCAAATGACCGCGGACGCGGCGGACGCGACGGGCGACGGCGACGTCCCGGTCGTCGAACTCGACAACGTCGAGATCGTCTACGACCGGCACTTCCTCGCCGTTCAGGGCGTCTCGATGTCGGCCGACGAGGGCGACATCGTCGCGCTGCTCGGCCCGAACGGCGCGGGCAAGTCGACGATCCTGAAGATGATAAGCGGCATCGGTCGGAGCGAGCGCGGCGAGGTCACCCGCGGAAGGGTGTTATACCGCGGCGAGGACGTGACCAACGACGGTGCCAACGAGATGGTCGGACGCGGTATCACGCACATCCTCGAAGGCAGGCGGGTGTTCGAGGACCTCACCGTTGAAGAGAACCTCCGGTGCGGGCTCTACCGCGAGGGCCGCCGGTTCCGGTTCGACGAGGACGACTACCAGATCGCCTTCGAGTACTTCCCGCAGTTGGAGGACATCATGGACCTCAAGGCGGGCTACGCCAGCGGCGGCCAACAGCAGATGCTCGTCATCGCGCGAGCGCTCATCCACCGGCCGAACCTGCTTCTGTTGGACGAGCCGTCGCTCGGGCTCGCGCCGAAGCTTGTCAGGGACATCTTCGAGACGCTCGTGGAGATCAACAGGCGGGAGGACATCACGATGCTCATCGCTGACCAGAACGCCAAGCGCACGCTCGGGATCGCCGACTACGGCTACGTCATGGAGAACGGGCAGATAGAGCTCCACGATCCGGCCGACGAGCTGGTCCAGCGCGAGGAGATCAAGGAGTTCTACCTCGGCACGTCGGGCGAGGACTCCCGCTACACCGACGTCAGACACTACAAGATCCGCAAGAGGTGGACCTGATGAGCGCCGATCAGGAGGCCGAGACGCCGGCGGCAGCGCTCAGGGGCGGGGCCCACGTCTCCCCTGAGGCTGCCGCGATCGGCTGCCGGAACGTGACCAAGACGTTCGGCTCGATCACCGCCGTTGACGACGTGGACCTCGGCGTCGCCGACGGCGAGTGGGTGTCGATCGTCGGGCCGAACGGGGCCGGGAAGACCACGCTGTTGAATATCCTCAACGGCTTCTACACGCCGGACGCCGGCAGCGAGGTGTTCCTGAACGGCGAGGAGGTCAGCGGCAGGCCGGAACACTACCGCGCGCGCCACGGCATCGGGCGGACGTTCCAGGGATTGGAGCTGTTCGAGAGCGAGGACGTCTTGGAGAACGTGATGACGACCCGGGCCGTCGCCGAGCGCCCGAACGTGCTCTCGGCGATGCTGTACTACGGCGGCGGCCGGAAGACGGAGGCCGAGAACATGCGGTTCGTCGAGGAGATCCTCGACTACCTCGAACTGTGGGAACACCGCCACACGACGGTGTCGACGCTGCCGCTGGGGGTCCAGCGGCGCGTCGACCTCGCCCGCTCGCTCGCGCTCGAACCGGACGTGCTCCTGCTCGACGAGGCGATGAGCGGGCTCACCTTCGACGAGAAGTACGACATGATCCGCTTCCTGACCGACCTCCACGAGGAGGAGGGGCTGACGCTCGTGATGATCGAGCACGACCTCGAAGTCGTCACCGCCGTCTCCGAGCGGATGATCGTCATGCAGAAGGGCGGCGTCATCGCCCGCGGGCCGCCCGAGGAGGTGACGAACGACCCCGAGGTCGCCCGCGTCTACACGGGGGTCGAGTAGATGGCGGCCGACAACGCCGAGAGCGACGGCGTCGCGTCCGGCGGCTCCGCCGAGTCGGGCGCCGCCGCCGACTCGGGGCTCTCCGTCGAGCGCGTCCTGACCGCGCCGGAGGGCGAGTCGGTTCCCATCGTCTCCGACCGGGCGCTCCCCGAGATACTCATCGACCACGCCGCCGAGCACCCGGACGACATCGCCCTGCGCTGGAAGCGGTACGGGGTCTGGCAGGAGTTCACCTGGGAGGAGTACTACGACCGGGTGGAGCGGTTCGCGCTCGGCTTGGAGGAGTACGGGTTCGGCGACGAGGACGTGCTGTTCACCATCGGCTACAACCGCCCGCACCAGCTGTGGGCGTGGATCGCCGCGCAGTCCCTCGGCGGGATGGCGGCCCCGAACTACGAGGACATGCTGCCCGAGGACATCGAGAAGCAGCTCCGCTTGATGGAGCCGGAGATCGTGTACGCGGAAGACCAGGAGATGGTGGACAAGCTCCTCCTCGTCTCGGACGACGTGCCGTCGCTGTCGACCATCATCTACCGGGACGACAAGGGGATGTTCCGGTACGAGAACGGCGAGAAGACCGAGCCGGGCGACCCGGAGATCGTCGCATACGAGGACGTCGAGGAGCGCGGCCGTGAGCGCCGCGAGTCCGGGGCCGTGAGCGACGATTACCTCGCGTCCGAGATCCAGGCCGTGCCCGCGGAGGCGACCGCGATGCTCGCGCCCACCTCCGGGACGACGGGGATGCCGAAACGCGTCCGGCTCTCGCATTTCAACCTCGTAAACCTCGCCAACGCCGCCATCGACATCGACCCGCTGCCGAAGGAGTCGGACTACTTCTCGTACCTCCCGATGGCGTGGGTGGGCGAGCAGATGATCCTGCTCGCGGCCGCGTTCGTCGCCGGCTGGACCGCGAACTTCCCGGAACAGCCCGAGACCGAGGAGGACGACCTCCGGGAGATCGGACCCGAGATCATCTTCTCGTCGCCGAAGCGGTACGAGGCGTGGGTCGCGGACGTCAAGGCGAAGATCGAGAACACCACCCGGCTCAAGCGCTGGGTGTACGAGACGGCGACGAGCATCGGCGAGAAGTACGCCGAGTACGTCATCGGCGACAGGAACGACGAGGAGCCGCCGGCGTGGCTGCGCGGCGCCCACTGGCTGTCGTACTGGGTGGCGTACCGCCCCATACTCGACAAGATCGGGCTGAAGCGCGCGAAGAACGTCTACACCGGCGGCGGCCCGCTCGGGGAGGACCACTTCGAGTACTACCACGCGATGGGCGTCCCGCTCAAACAGATCTGGGGACAGTCCGAGGTGTGCGGCTTCGTGACGATGCACCGCGACGACGACGTCCAGGTCGAGACAGTCGGCGAGGTGTTCCCGAACGTCGAGGTGGGCATCACGCCGGGCGGCGAGCTCCTCGTCCGAGGCCCGGTCGTCACCTCCGGCTACTACGGAATGCCGGAGAAGACGGAGGCCGCGTTCGAGGACGGCTGGCTCCACACCGACGACTTCGGCGCGCTCACCGACGACGACCACGTGCGGATCTTCGACCGGATGGACGACGTGTTAGAGATGAGCGACGGCACCGCCGTCGCGCCGATAAGCGTCGAGACGAAGCTGAAGTTCAACCCCTACGTGAAGGAGGCGATGGTCGTCGGCGACGACCGCGCCGAGCTCACCGCGGTGCTGAACATCCGGTACGACAACGTTGCGGAGTGGGCCGACCAGCGGGACATCCAGTACGCGGGGTACAGCGACCTGACGCGGAAGGAACCGGTCTTAGAGCTGCTCCGCGGGGTCGTCGCCGAGACCAACGAGGACCTCGACAACCCGATCCGGCGGTTCGTCCTCCTCTTCAAGGAGTTCGACGCCGACGACGGGGAGCTCACCCGCACCGGGAAGCTCCGCCGCGAGGTCGTCGTGGACCGGTACAGCGACCTCGTGACCGCCCTGTACGACGGCAGCACCGAGATAGCGATGGAGCTTACGATCACCTACCAAGACGGCAGAGAGTCCGAGGAACGCGGAGTGATGCGCATCGTGGACGTGGACCAACCAGTCCTCGACGAGGACCGCGAACTGGAGGTGAGCTAGATGGTCAACTGGGTCACGTTCATCGACATCTCGCTGAGCGGGCTCGGACTGGGCGCGCTGTACGCGCTCGTGGCGATGGGCTTCTCGCTCATCTACAAGGTGACCGGCGTCCTGAACTTCGCGCAGGGCCAGATCGCGATGGTCGGCGCGTACGGGGTCGTCATCTTCGGCACGGCCACCGTGCTCCCGGCGGCGATTCCCGCGTGGACCGCGGTGCTCGTGACGGTCCTGCTCGGCCTCGTGCTCGGGCTGGTGCTCGAACGCGTCGTGTTCCGCCAGTTCATCGGCGAGCCGGTGCTGTCGGTCATCATCGTGACGCTGGCGCTCGGCAGCATCCTCGAAGGGGTCGTCTTCTTCCTGTACGGGCAGAACGCGCAGGCGTACCCGTCGGCGCTGACGTTCGGCGGCCAGCTCAGTCTCCCGCTGGGCACATCGATACAGGCGGCGTACGCCGTCGCCGTCGCCATCGCGCTCGTCGTCGTCGCCGTGCTGATGCTGTTCTTCCGCGAGACCGTCACCGGGTCGATCCTCCGGGCGTCGGCCAGCGACGAGCAGGCGGCGATGGTGCTCGGCGTCTCCATCGAGCGCACCATCGCGCTCGCGTGGACGCTCTCGATCGCCATCACCGCCATCGGCGGCATCCTGCTTGCGACCTCCAGCGGCGGGGCGGCGGTCTCCATCGAGAACACCGGTATCATCATCTTCGCGGCCGTCGTGTTGGGCGGCCTCGACAGTATCCCCGGGGCGTTCATCGGCTCGATCGTCGTGGGCGTCCTCCAGGAACTGGGGTCGTACTACCTCGTGGGCGGCACGGCGGTGTACGTCCCCTTCACGGACGTTCAGGCCAACTTCGGCGCGGGGTTCGGGGAGATACTCCCCCTCATCCTCCTGCTCGTCGTCATCCTGGTGAAGCCGTACGGCCTGTTCGGCACCGAGCGGATAGAGAGGCTCTGACGATGAACGGACACAGTTCGCGCGCCACGCGGCGCTCCGGCGGCGTACCGACGACTCGACCGGCCGCGGCCGAAGGGGGGTGGTCGCATGCCCTGCGGTGAGTACTTCACCGACTACGAGTCGCGAATGGGCCTCGTCCGGTGGCGGACGCAGAAGATCGCGCTCGCTCTGGGGCTGCCGATCCCCTTCATCGCGCCGTTCCTGCTCGGCGGCGGAACCGTGACGCT
Organism: Halorubrum sp. ASP1; assembly: GCF_005435135.1. NCBI lineage: Archaea > Methanobacteriati > Methanobacteriota > Halobacteria > Halobacteriales > Haloferacaceae > Halorubrum > Halorubrum sp. ASP1. The sequence continues at coordinate 42,992 of NZ_SGUA01000011.1, forward strand.
GCTGACGCAGGCGTACATCTTCGCCATCGCGGTGTTGGGGCTCAACGTCATCCTCGGCTACGCCGGCGAGATCGTGCTCGCGCAGGGCGCGTTTATGGCCATCGGCGCGTACAGCACGAGCAGACTGCTCGCCGTCGGCGCGGGGCTGTTCCCGGCGCTCGCCGTCGGCGGCCTCATCTCCGCGCTGGTCGCGGTCGGCTTCGGCCTCCCGTCGTTCCGGGTCAAGGGGTTCTACATCGCCATCTCGACGCTGGCGCTCCAGTTCATCGCCGAGGAGTGGTTCTTCGTGAACCCGCAGCTCGCGTTCATCCACGGCGGGACGACCCAGTCGGTGCCCTCGAACGTGGGCCTCGTCGGCCCAGTCGGCGCTCTCGGCACGACCATCGACAAGTACCTGCTCGCGCTGGTGCTGTTGTTGGTGTTCGCGCTGCTGTCGCTGAACCTCTCGCGGACCGGCATCGGAAAGACGTTCCGCGCGATCCACGAGAACGATCTCTCCGCGTCCGTCCTCGGCGTCAACGTGTTCAAGAACAAGCTGCTCGCGTTCGCCATCGGCGGGTTCATGATCGGCGTCGCGGGCGGGCTGTTCGGGTTCCAGATCGGCTTCATCAACGCGGAGTACTTCACCCTCGGGCTCACGCTCGAACACTACGTCATGCTGCTGTTCGGTGGCCTCGGACGCGTGTGGGGCGCGCTGCTGGGCGTCGGCGTCGTCACGCTCGTCCAGGACTACCTCAACGACGGCCTCAACTACCTCGCCGACCTCACGGGCACCAACGCGACCGCCCTGCTGCCGGTGTTCTTCGGCGCGATCATCATCGTCGTGCTCGCCGTCGAGCCGAAGGGGGTGTTGGCCGGGCTAGGCAAGATCAAGGAGTACCTGCGCACGTGGCCGTTCGCGTACTGAGCGCGACGGCCCGCGCGCCGCGCCCGTGACGGAGATTTATGTGCTAGTTTGACGTGTGTTAACGCGATGTACGACGACAGCACACTGGCCGCGGTCGGGGAGCAGTTGGAGCGGGTCGTCGACCGCGACTTCTACGCCGAGAAGTTCGCGGACGCGGGCGTCGACCCGACGGCGGTCGACTCGTGGGCCGACTTCCGGTCGCTCCCGTTCACCACGGCGGGGGAGATCGAGGCCGACTTCGAGGCCGCGCCGCCGAGCGGCTCGCTGTACGACGGCGCGGCGATGGTCACGTTCTCGCCGATGGGCGAGCAGCTGCGGCCGGTGTTCGACACGGCCGACGACCTCGACGCCCAGGCCGCAGCCAACGCGGACGTGCTCGAACGCGCGGGCGTCGAGCCCGGCGACCGCGTCGTCAACACGTTCGGCTACGAGCTGTTCGGCACCGGGTACGTGCTCCATCGGGCGCTCGAACGCCTCGGCGCGGAGGTGTTCCCGCTCGGCCCCGGCGACTCCGAGCAGGCCGCCGCCACCATCGAGGCGTACGACGTGGACGCCGTCGTGGGCAACCCGAGCTTCGCGCTGAAGATCGGCGCGGAGGGCGGTTCGGTCGACACGTTCGTCGGTGCGGGCGAGCCGTTCACGTCGATCCCCGGCCGCCGCGAGGCGGTCAAGGACGCGCTCGGCGCCTCGACCGCAGTGGACTACTTCGGCACGCGACACATCATGCCCGTCGCGGCCGAGACCGCGGCCGAGGACGGCCTCCGCGTCGTCGACGATTACGCGGTGGTAGAGGTCGTCGACCCGGACACCGGCGAGGCGGTCGCCGACGGCGAGCGCGGGGAAATCGTCGTGACGCACCTCCGGAAGGAGGGGGTTCCCCTCGTGCGCTACCGGACCGGCGACCTCGCCGAACTCGCGGTCCGGGACGGGACCGTCGTGCTGCCCGACGGCGTCATCGGCCGCACGGACGAGCGGCTGAAGGTCAAGGGCGTGAAGGTGTATCCGGAGAGCGTCGAGACGGTGATCGCCGGTTTCGAGGGGCTGACCGGCGAGTACCGCGTCGAGGTGTCGCAGCCCGAGACCACCGACCGCCTCGTCGTGATCTGCGAGGGCGAGGCCGACGCCGACGAACTGCGCGCCGCGCTCGCCGACCGCCTCATCGTGACCCCGGACGCCGTCGAACTGGTCGCCGACCTCGACGAGCCCGGCGTCGTCGACGAGCGGTACTGAGCGCCCGCGCCGCTCGCCGGGCGCTCGTCGCCGTCGAGGAGGCGGCTTCGCCGCTCAGTCGCCGTCGAGGAAGCGCCGCGCGGTCCGGGAGAAGATGTCGCGCTGGACCTCGACCGGCAGGTCCCGCGAGAGCAGGTGCTCCCGCTCTCGGGCGTACGGATACGGGATGTTCGGGTAGTCCGAGCCGTACATGATCGACGCCGAGAGCTCGATCAGCGTCTCGTCGGCGACCGTCGCCGGGTCGAAGTCCATGTACGTCTCGGCCACGCTCGACATGGCGAAGGTGGTGTCGAGGAACACGCTGTCGTGGTCGCGGGCGAGGTCGACGAACGCCTCGACCTCGTAGGTCCCCATGTGCGCGGCGCACACCCGCACGTCGGGGTAGGAGGCGAGGAACGACTCGAAGCGCTCGACGCCGACGTGGGGGCTGTCCTCGAACATCGGCGCCGTCCCGGCGTGGAGCAGGACAGGCGCGTCGCGGGCGGCGACGGCCTCGTAGACCGGATCGAGCCGCGGGTCGTCGGCCGCGAACCCCTGGACCGGAAGCTGGAGCTTCAGCCCGCGCGCCCCCGCGTCGAAGGCGTCGGCGACGACGGTTTCCGGGTCGTCGTCCGCGGCGTGGACGGTGGCGAACGGGACCGCCATCTCGGAGTCCGCGGCGGCCTCGATCACCCACTCGTTGAGGTCGGCCGCCGTCCCCGGGCGCGCGGCGTACGGGAGCGCGGCGTACCGCTCGACGCCGGCGGCGCTCAGCGCCGCCTCCATCCGGTCGCGGTCGGTCGGGTGGTCGAACGCCCAGCCGGCGGCCTCGCCCAGCGCCTCCCGGATGGCGGCCATCAGCCGGTCTGGCATCAGGTGGACGTGCGCGTCCACGACGTCGCCGACGGGGAACTCAGTCATCAGTGAGCTTGTAGACGCCCGTCCCGGTCGCGCAGACGGCGCCCCCGGACTCGACTTCGACGCTCGCCACGCCGATGTCGGCGCCGCGCCGGTCCACCGTGGCCGTCGCGTACAGCGGCTCCCGGCCGGCGGCCTCGAGGTAGTTCACGCGGAGGTCGATGGTGGGCGTGAACGCCTCGCGCCCGCCGACGAAGACGGCGGCGCCCGCGAGGTCCACGAGCGCGCTCACGACGCCCCCGTGGACCGCGCCGAGCTCGGGGTTGCCCACGAGCCCGGGGTCGAACGCCAGCTTGACGCTGGCGCGCTCCGGGGTCACGGCGAGCACCTCCAGGTCGTGCCGCCGGTGGAAGGGGACCTCGCCGTACAGCCGCTCCACGACCGCCGTCCGGTCGGCGCCTTCCGAACCCGGCGCCTGCCGGCCGTCGCTGTCGCCGGCTCCCGGACCGGCGTCGCTCGGGTCGGGCATGCGTGTGCCGACGCACGGCACGCCCCCGCATAAATCAACCGCCCAAGTCGGTGAGACCGCTCGCGACGCGGGAGAGAAGCGAGGCGACGGGTGGTCCGAGGGAACGGCCTTGTGGTCGCGCCGCGCGCCTGACGGTACGAACGAAAACGCGATGCGACGGTTCCCCGTGCCCGACTACGAGGACCTCCCCGAGGACCTCTGCGACCGCATCGACGAGGAGACGGAGGACGCCGGGTTCACGCCGAACGTGTTCTCGGCGTTCGCGTACACGCCCAGCCACTTCCGGGCGTTCTTCGCGTACCACGACGCGCTCGTGTCCGACACGTCACTGGCTCGGGAGGGGGTCGAGACGGTAGTCGTCGCGGTGTCGGGCGCGAACGACTGCCTCTACTGCGTGGTCGGTCACGGCGCGCTCCGTCGGATCTACGCCGGCGCGCCGAAGATCGCCGACCAGCTCGCCACGGACCACCGACAGGCCGACGTCTCCAACCACCACATGGCGATGCTCGACTTCGCCGTCACACTCACGAACTCCCCCGGGACCGTGGCCGCCGAAGATATCCAGCGACTCCGCGACGCCGGTTCCTCCGCGGAGGAAGTGTGGGACATCGCCTCCGTGGCGGCCTTCTTCAACCTCTCGAACCGCATGGCGACCGTCGCGGACATGCGTCCGAACGACGAGTTCTACGCGATGGGCCGCGGCGACTGACCGCCCCCGCGCCGGCGCCTTCGACACCGACGAGGAGGGATCGCGACGGGTCCGGAACCCGTTTGAACCTCGGCGGCCTCACTGCGGTCATGCGCGAAGTGACGTTCCGGATCCGCCACGCGGGGGAACCGGAGTGCGAGGTGAGCGCGCGCCACCCGGAGGTGCGGTACCGGTCCGTCTCCTCGATGACGGGCAGCGGCCCCGAGCGCAAGCGGATCGCCGAACTCACCGGACCGCCGGCGGAGATCGAGGCGTTCGTCGAGGAGTTCCGCGAGTTCGACCTGGTCGTCTCCGCGGAGCCGCTGGCGCCGATCGAGGGCACTCACGCCTACGTCGCCCTGACGATCGACGCGGGGGCGGCCGACTGGGAGGGCATCGGCGAGCGGTTCTCGCGGATGGGCATCCACTACCGGACCGGGACGACCATCGCCGGCGGCGTCGAGCGCTGGACGGCGTACCTGGAGGACGACGACGACCTCTCGGCGGTGATGCGCGAACTGGAGCGCGGCGGCAACGAGGTCGAGCTCGCGCGGAACGTGGAGCTGTCGTCGATCGAGCGCTCGCCGCAGCTCCCCGCGTCCGGGCTCCTCGACGGACTCACCGACCGGCAGCGAGAGGTGCTCGCGACCGCCATCGCCGCGGGCTACTACGACCACGGCGGGGGCGTGGGCGTCGAGGAGGTCGCCGCCGAGCTCGGACTCGGCTCGACGACGGTGTGGGAACACCTCTCGCGCGCCGAGTCGTCGGTGATGAACGCGCTGTTCGAGCGGTTCGCGGAGGGCGAGCCGATCGGCGCCGTGCGCGAGACGGACCGGTCGGAATCGCCGTGAGCGGGCTCAGACCAACGCTTTTGTAGCTTCGGGACGGAGCGCCGCGTATGGACGACGGAACCGTCTCCGTGCCGGACGAGCAGTACGAGCGCCTCGCGGCCCTCGCCGCCGCCCGCGGCGTGAGCCCCGAGACGCAGCTGGCCCGGCTCATCGACGACGCGTACGCCGGCCTCGACGGCGACGAGACCCCCGAGACGCTCCCCCTCGGCGTCTGCGACGACTCCGCCGAGGAGTGAATCGCGCGCCGAACCGGCGAGGCGTCCGTGAGCCGCCGCACCGCACTACACCCCGGGCAACAGGGCACGTGGTGAGATCGATTCATTATCGCGTACCGCGTGGCGATCCCATGACTCCGTCCCAGCGGATCCTCGAACGCGTCGCGGAGCTCGAAGGCGTCCCGCCGTCGGCGATCGACGAGCCGCTGTTCGAGGCGGTCGCCCCCGACGCCCTCGACGTGCTGTTCCGATCGGTGCCGGACGGTCCGACGAGAGACGACGGCGAGATCCGCTTCGCGTACCTCGGCTACGACGTCACCGTCCGCGCCGAGGGCACCGTCACGGTCCGCTCGCCATTCCGGGTCCGGTGAGTCAGGCCGTCCCGTCGCGCTCGCGTTCCGGCGGTTCCGCGGCGCTCACTCCTCGTACGGCCACCGCCCGCCCGTCTTCAGCTCCTCGACGTACCCCTCGTCGATGGCGTCGCGGATCGACTCCCGCGAGCGGTGTTCGGCCGCCACATCGCCGGTCGCGAGCCGGTAGACGGCCGCGGTCACGAGCGTCGCCACCTCGCGGAGGTCGCGGGAGTCGAGCTTGTCGAGGGTGTCGGCGTGGGTGTGGCCCCAGCCGCGCCCGGACTGGTCGCTCGTCGTGGAGGCCATCACCGCCGGGATCCCCTCCTGGACGAACGCCCACTGGTCGCCGTGCGGCGAGATCGTCTCGCCGGTCGTCAGGGGCGCGTCGAACGCCTCGGCGACCGCCTCGAACGTCGAGCGCATCCCCTCGAACCCGTTCGTCCCGACGCGGAGGTCCCGCGAGCTACAGGCGCCGTCGAGGTTGACCACGCAGGCGATGTCCTCCTTCGCGGTCGTCTCCGCGGCGTGGTACGCCCCCCACAGCCCGATCTCCTCGGACCCGAACGTGACGAGTCGCACCCGGGTGTCGAGGTCGCCCTCGACGGTCGCGAGCAGGCGCCCGACCTCCGCGACGAGCGCCGAGCCGGCGCCGTTGTCGTTGGCGCCGTCGCTCACGTCGTGGGCGTCGACGTGGGCGGTGAGGTACACCGCCTCGTCGGTGTCGGGGCCGACCTCCGCGACCGCGTTCACCGAGGTCGTCGGCTCGTTCCGGCAGTCGACGCCGAGCGAGACGGTCGGGCGGTCGCCGCCCTCCTCCGCGGCGAGCCGCGAGAGCCGGTCGCCGACCTCCTTCGAGACGCCGACCGCGGGGATCGGGCCGGGCCGGTTGTGGTAGCCGATCTCGCCGGTCGGCGGGAGCGCGCCCTCGATGTGGTTCCGGAAGACGAACCCGACCGCGCCGCGCTCCGCCGCCGCGACGTACTTCTCCATCCGGTGGATCCACCGGTCGTGGGAGTCCGGCGTCCGCGAGGAGGCCATCGCGACCGCGCCCTCCAGGTCCCCTTCCGCGGCCGCGAACTCCTCGTCGGTGCCGTCGCCCACGTCGACGAGCGGGGCCGACGCCTCGCCGCTCGGCGTGCCGGGCAGCGCGATCACCTCGTGCGAGCCCTCGTGGTGGCGGTCCACGGCGCCCGTCACCGACAGCGACGACTCGCCGCGCCACCAGCCGGGGATCTCGAACTCGTCCAGGCCGGCGTTCCGCAGGCCGGCTTCCTCGAACGCCTCGACGACGCGCTCGGCGCCGCGGCGCTCGCCCGCCGATCCCGCCATGCGGTTCCCGATGTCGGTCAGGTCGGTGAGGAGGTCCCACCCGAAGTCGCTCGTCCGCGCGTCGCCCACGACGCGGTCCGGTAGCTCGGTCATACGGTCCGGTTGGGCCCCGGGCGAAAAGGGGTTGCGGGAGGCGGAGCCGCGGCCCGACCGGACGGCTCGGCGCGTCCGACCTCAGGCCGGGTCGGCCGCGGTCACCTCGACCTCGACGGCGTCGGGGTCGACGCCGATCCGGGCGAACTGCGTCCGGACGTGCTCGCGGGCCGCTTCGACCGCCTGGTCGCGGGTGTCGAACCCGCGGGGCATCGGCTCCTCGAAGGCGACGCGGATCTCCTCGCCGTCGACGACGAGCGGCGAGCCGCCGCTCTCGACCTCGTAGAAGGAGTCGCACACCCACACGTACGGGGCGTCCTCGTCGGGCGCGCCCTTGTACGCGGGCGGCTCCTCGCCGCGCTCGAACACCGTGCCGGTGAGGTCCGTCCCGCCGCCGCTGCCGCGAACGAGTATCATGCCACGGGTACGGGGTCGAGCCGGATAAGGGCCCCGTGACCGGCGCTCTGCGCCCGGTCGTGGACGGGCGGCGGCCCAGGGCGCGAGGGCAAACGCTTTCGGCCCGGCGACCGGTGGATACGCCATGACGCTGGAGGATTTCACCGAGTTCAGCGGTGACGACGACGCCGACGGCCGCGCGGACGATGTCGACTCCGCGGCCGACGGCGGAAGCGCCGCTGACGCCGCTGACGCGCTCGGGGACGCGTCGTCGGCCGGGTCCGGGTCCGACCCGAGCGGCGACGCCGAGGACGAGTTCGCCGCCTACGACGCGACGCCGGCCGGCAGCGACGCGGGGCTCGGCGTCGTCTCCGTCTCGCAGGGGCTCCGCGTGGCCGAGGAGGAGGAGGAGACGTCGCTGAAGGCGTTCGTCACGACCGGGAACCGCGAGTCGGTGCGGCTCGGGAAGTACCTCCTGATCCCGTACCCGGACGGCGAGCGGCTGTTCTGTCGGATCACGGGGCTGGAGTACGCCCAGGAGTTCCAGTCGGACGACGCGACCGAGATCCACGCCCGCCGGCAGATGCGCCGCGACGAGTTCGCCGAGCGCGACTACAAGTTCGTCGCCGACCTGGAGCCGATGTCCGTCGTCTACGGCGAGGGCGACTCGATGAAACGGCGGATGACCGACCGGGTCCCGAAGCCCGGCGCGGTCGTCGAGGAGGCGGCCGACGACGCAGAGATCAAGACGGGGCTGAAGATCCCCGACGACGGCGTCTTCCTCGGGCACCTCTCCGTCGGCGGCGAGAAGGTCCGGACCGCCGCGGAGCCCCCCACGGTCGACTACCGCGTGAAGGACGACTACGCCGACGGCGACCCGCTCGCGTTCCGGCACACGCTCGTCGCCGGCGGGACCGGGTCCGGGAAGACCCACGCCTCGAAGAACGTCCTCCGGCAGTACCTCGACGACGACCGGACGTACCCGATGGGCGACGGCCGGGAGTCGCGCATGGCGGTCGTCCAGTTCGACCCGCAGGACGAGTACGCGCAGATGCACGACGACAACCCCGACCTCGACGACGGCTTCGCCCGCCGGCTGGAGCGGGAGGGGATCGCCCACGGCGGCCACGACGACACCGTCGCCTTAGTGCCCCGCGTCGCGAACGCGACGTACCCCGGCGAGGGCCACCGCGCCGAGCGCGTCGAGTTCACCATCCCCTTCTCGCTGGCGCGGGACATGCCGTGGCTCGTCGCCGGCTCCGGGCTCAACGACAACCAGTACCCGGCCCTCCTGACGCTGCTCAACCGCTTCTTCGACAGCTACGGCGACTCGGGGACGTACAGCCAGTTCCTCTCGTACCTCGACGACCCAGCGCTGAAAGAGGAGCTCCACGAGAGCGGCCGGGTCCACGAGGCCACCTTCGACGCCGTCAAGCGTCGGGTCCGGGGCGTCCCGAGCGGCGTGTTCGACCAGGACGCGAAGCCGATCACGGAGCTCGACCACACGCTCGTCCGGCCGGGCGGCCTCTCGGTCATTCCGACCTACCACCTGCCGACCTCCCGGCAGAAGGAGATCGTCGTCCTCGCGGTCGCGGGGCTGCTCATCGACGACAAGCTCTCGAACGACCCGGACAGCGACCGGATCAAGGAGACGCCGCTGTTGGTCGGGATGGACGAGGCCCACAACTTCCTCGCCGACGCCGACAACGTCCAGGCGCAGAAGGTGGTCCAGAAGTTCACCGAGGCGGCGAAGCAGGGCCGCAAGGAGCGGCTCGGCCTGTTCCTGATCACCCAGGACCCGCAGGACGTTGCCGAGTCGGTGTTCAAGCAGGTGAACACGAAGGTCGTCTTGAACCTCGGCGACGAGGACGCAATCTCCAGCGTCAACATCCCGACGAACCTCGCCGGGAAGGTGCCGTACATGGAGAAGGGACAGATGGTCGTCTACTCGCCCGACAACTCCGAGCCCGTCGAGCTGATCGGCCTCTCGGAGTGCGTGACGCGGCACGACTGACGGCCGGCCGCCCCGGGCCCGTCGGGTCGCCGACGGGGGTCCCGACCCGACTCAGACTCGCACGACCAGCGTGTCCGCCCACCGGTCGCCGAGCCGCTGGCTGTTCGGCGAGTCGGCGATGAACACGACGCCCGCGAGGATCAGCAACAGCGAGGCGCCGCCGACGATCTTGGTGACGTTCCGGACGACCGCGGCGACGGCGGAGACCTCGTCGCCGTCCGTGTCGACGACTCTGATCCCGACGACCCACTTTCCGGGCGTGTGTCCCCAGACCGCCTCCGACGCGACGTACCAGCCGAACGCGACGAGGAGGAACACGAGGTCGGCGAGGACGGCCGAGACGGCGCCGACCGCCAACGAGACGACCGCGGCGACGGCGACGCTCGCGACGATGTCGACGAGCCACGCGCCGCCGCGAGCGGTGACCGACGCAAGCTGCGACTGCGCGTACGGGGTACTCATACGAGACGGATGAACCGGCGCTCGGCAAGTGTCTTGTGACCGACCGCTCTACGGTCCCGAGACGCCCCGATTCCGGCGGATTGTCGCCGGCCCGGAGTCGCCGTCGCCCTTTTTATCCGGTGCGGGCGAATTCCCGCGCATGAGCAAACGCATCCTCGTCGCGGTCGACGGGTCGGAGGAGGCCGCCGAAGCGCTCTCGTTCGCCGTCGCCGAGTGGCCCGGCGCCGACCTGACGGCGCTGTACGTGGTCAACCCGGCGGACTCGACCACCGGCGCGGAGGGCGGGTTCCCGGGCGCCGCGGACCAGTGGTACGAGAGCGCCACCGCGCGCGGCGAGCGCGTCCTCCGCGAGGCGGCCAAGTCCGTCGACCGCGATATCGACACCCGCATGGAGGTCGGCCGCCCGACGGCGACCATCCTCGGCGTCGCCGCGGGGGAGACGGAGCCGACCACGGACCGCGACCAGCCCGCCGACCCGGAGCCGTTCGACCACGTCGTCGTCGGGAGCCGCGGCCGGACCGGGCTCTCGCGGGTTCTCCTCGGCAGCGTCGCGGAAGGGGTCGTCCGCCGCGCCGAGATGCCCGTGACGGTCGTCCGCTGAGGACTACTCCTCGACCGCCTCCGCCGCCTCCGCTTCGACCACCTCGCCGACCATCGACCAGCCCTCCTCGTCGGGCCCCGACCGACCGAGCAGGATCCGCTCGTAGTCCTCGGAGCTGATCAGGCGGAACTCGGCGTCCGCGTCGGCGTCGGTCCGAGTGCCCTCGCCGCGGAACTCGCGCTGGAAGAACTCGGTCGACGAGAACTCGTAGACGCCGGTCTCGCCCGAGTCGAGTTCGAGCCGCACCGGGCGCGGCTGGACGTTGTGGATCCGCTTCGCGATCGGGTGTAGATCCGGCATACCGACAGGTGGGAGCGGTCAGAATAAAAGCCGTCGGCTCCGTCGGTCGCGCAGCGTGACCGACGCCGCCCGGCCCGGGGCGCCGCCGTACTACTTTAATACCTCACGGCGCGTCATTGCCGTGAGAACCACCATGTTAGAAGCATCGCTCAGCTATCTTCGCGACGGCGACGACGCCGTCACTACCGCCGTCATCGGCGGGCTCCTGCTGCTCGCGAGTCCGCTCATCATCCCCTCGATCCTCGTCTTCGGCTACGTGACCCGCGTCATTCGGCGCACCGCCGGCGGCGACGACGAGCCCCCGGCGTTCGAGGCGTGGGGCGACCTGTTCGTCGACGGCCTGAAGGCGTTCGTCGTCGCGTTCGTCTACTCGCTGCTGCCGCTCGGGGTCCTCGCGGTCGCCGGGGCCCTGACCGTCGGCGCGTTCGTCGTGGTGCCCGGGACCGGCGACCCCGGCGCCGGGACGTTCCTCGGCACCTTCGTCGTCGGCGTCGTCGTCCTCGTCGCGGGGCTCGTCGCCCTGGGCCTGTCGCTCGTCGGGCTCTACGTGACGCCCGCGGCGCTGGCCGCGGTCGCGGACTCCGGGAAGGTCGGCGACGGCTTCGCCCTCGGGACCCTCTGGGGCGTCGTCACGAAGCGGGCGTACGCGACGGGGTGGGTCACCGCGGCGGTCGTGGTGCTCGCCGGCGCCCTCGCGGTGGGCGTGTTCTCCGTGGTCCCGATCCTCGGGACGATCGCGGGGGTGTTCGTCCAGTTCTACGCGTTCGCGGCGGCGGCCGCCATCGTCGGGTGGACGTGGACCGACGTGCGCCCGGTCGGGACGGAACCGCCCGAGACGGAACCCGCGGAACGGCCCGCGGTGTAACGGGGCCGAATCGAAATCGCCGCAGAAGGACGGGACTCGCGAAAAGGGGCGGCGTTACTCGTCGAGGACGTCGTCGTACTCGCCGGCGTCGACGCGCTCGTCGAACGTCCGGGCGTCCTCGCCCTCGATGGTGACGCCGAGGGAGGCGCAGGTGCCGCCGACCTCCTTGGCGGCGGCCTTCGTGTCGTACGCGAGCAGGTCGCTCGACTTCTGCTCGGCGACCTTCTTCACCTGTTCGATCGACATGTCGGCGACGAAGTTCTCCTGCGGCTCGCCGGAGCCGGTGTCGAAGCCGGCCTCGTCCTTGATGAGCTCCGCGGTGGGGGGCACGCCGACCTCGATGGTGAAGGAGCCGTCGTCGTCGTACTCGACGGTGACGGGCACCTCCATGCCGTCGAAGGCGGCGGTCTCGTCGTTGATCTCCGCGACGACGTCCTGGACGTCCACCGGCGTCGGTCCGAGCTCGGGACCGAGCGGCGGGCCGGGGTTGGCCTGCCCGCCGGGGACGAGCGCTTCGATAGTTCCAGCCATGTCCGTACGAACCCGTCGCCGACTTTTAACGGTTGTTCTTTCGGGTAGGGGGAGTCAGCGGTTCGCACACCGTACGCCTGGGTTCCCCGGCGGTGAGCCGCTCGCTCGGCGATGCGTGCCTGTCCGGTCTGGTTTCGTATATCATCACTCAACGTCGCGCGATACCCCGTCGACGATCATCTCGTCTATCTACAAGACACCGGCTGCGGACCGACGCCGAACGCCTCCAAAGCCCCAGCCGCGAGGAGGCCGTACGCTCGCTGCGCGCTTCAGTCGCTCGCGTTGCTCGCTCTTTCCAATGCTTGCGTCACCTACGGCCTCCTCGCGACTGCCCCTTTGAATCCCACCCCGCACCGCACGGCCCCCGCCTCGCACCTCCCCAGCCTCGCGGTTCGCTCGGGCTCCCTGCGGTCGCCCCCCCGCTCACCGCGTCCCTCGCGCGTGCTGCCTCGCGACCTCCGCTTTGCTCCGGTCGCTCGCAGGCACGCGCCACCGCAGTCCGAATTCACAAATCGCTCTTATAGATCAGTCAGCGAAACCGACAGTGGAGTCCGCACCTACGAGTCAACGACGCCCGACGGGTCGGTCCCTCTCGCCTCGTCGGCGACGCGGCCGGGGAGGAACGTCCCGGTCTCTCGGCGGACGCCGAGGAGGAGGACGCCGCCGGCGAGCAGCGGCAGGGCGGCGCAGGCGGCGTATATCGGCGTGAAGCCGACCGCCTCGATGAGGGGGAGCGACACCATGGGGCCGAGGCCGCCCCCCACGTCCCCGAGGACGTTGTTCGTCCCCGAGGCGCGACCCATCCGCTCGTCGGGGGTGAGGTCGGCGAGCAGGGCCATCATCGGGCCGCTGGTCCCGCCCTGGCCGGCGCCGATGAAGACGCAGGCGAGCCCCAGAGAGACGACCGACCCGGCCCGGGCGAGCAGCAGGAACCCGACGAACGAGACCGCGAGGAACGTCAGGAGGACGGGCGTCCGCGACTCGCGGGTGTCGGAGATCCGGCCGCCGGCGAGCATGAAGGCCGCGGCCGAGACGACCGTGCCGGCCATGAACAGCCCGGAGGTCCCCTGCGGGGCGAGGCCGAACAGCGAGATGTCGTTCGCGCCGAGGAACAGCACGAGCGTGGAGAACAGCGCGCCGATGTACGCGAACATCAGCCCGAAGTTGACGAGCCCGACCGTCAGGGCCGGGACGGCGGTGTCGACCTCCCACGGCTTGATCGAGTCGCCGGAGCGGTCCCCGGTGACGTGCGTCTCCGGGACGTACCTGTACGCGACGACGCTGGCGGTGAGCGCGAAGGCGGCGGCGACGGCGAACGCCGCGACGTTGCCCGCGACCGCCGAGACGACCCCGCCGAGCACGAGGCCGGCCGGGAACCCCATCGTGATCCCGCCGCGGACGATCCCCATGTTCGTCCCGCGGTCGCCGCTGTCGGAGAGGTCGGCGGCGATGGTGTACGCGGTCGCGAACACCGCCGCGGAGCCGAGCCCCCAGAGGACCCGCGCGAGCAGGAACCACGCCTCGGGAGCGATCCCCGCCGGAACAGCGAGCGCGACGACGTACCCGAGCGTGGCGACCCCCTCGACGAACAGGCCGACGACGAACGGCGTGCGCGTCCCGTACCGGTCGACGAGGGCGCCGGCCGGCGCGTTCGCGACGAGCCGCACCCACCGGTTCGCGGAGAGGATCGCGCCGACCATGAACGCCGAGATGCCGAGGACCGCGCCGAGGTTCGGGAGGATCGGGAAGACGACGCCGCCGCCGAAGCCGACGAAGAACGTGCTCGCGATCACCGCGAGGAGGACCGGCGGCGGCCGCTCGAACCCGAAGCGGGTCATTCGGTGGCGTCCGCGGCGGCGCCGCTTCCCGGCTCGTCGGCGTCGCGCCGGAGCGCATCGATCGCCGCGTCGAGCGGCGGCAGTTCGACCCCGTCGGCGAGCAGCGGGCCGACGATCCGCCGGAGCGCCGCCTCAGCGACCTCGCGGGTGTAGCCCTCGCTTTCGGCGTCGCGCTCGGCGCCGGCGAGGGTGATCTGCCGGGTCCGCGCGCCGTCGAGGGTCGCTACGAGCAGCGCCGCCGTCTCCTCGACGTCGACGTCGCGGAAGACGCCCGCCTCGATGCCGTCCGCGAGGATGTCGGCGACGGTCCCGCGGAGCAGCCGGTCGCTGCGCGCCAGTTGCTCGCGGATCCGCTCGTTGAACGGACCCTGGGTGCGGAGCTCCAGCAGGGCGATGTGGAACGCCTCGCGGTCGGCCTCGTCGGGGGCGAAGACGAACCACCCCACGAACTGGACCAGCCGGTCGACGGGCGGGTCGTCGGCGCGGGCCGCGATCCGGTCCTCGGAGTCGGAGATGATGTACTCTAGGAAGGCGACGAGCAGGTCCTCCTTCGTGTCGTAGTGGTAGTGGAGCAGCGACTTGCTCTTCGAACACTCGTCGGCGATGTCCTGCATCGTCAGGTCGGCGTAGCCGTGAGCGCGGAGGGCGCTGTACACCCCGTCCATGATCTCCGCGGCCGCGCTCGGCGAGTCGCTCATTGACTGACCGGTCAGTCAACAAACGGTAAATTCCTATCGGTCGGGGGCGGTCGCCGCCGAGACCGCTCGGCGCCGCGAGCGACGCCCGCCCGCCGCAGGGCGCGTGACGGCGCCGCCGCTCGGGGGTCGAGAACAGTCGAAAAGCCGATTCGCCTCGGTGTCGCCGACTTACAGACGGGTGACGTTCGACGCGCGCGGACCCTTGTCCGCCTCCTCGATGTCGAACTCGACTTCCTGACCCTCTTCGAGGTCCGGGCCGCCGACGTCCTCCATGTGGAAGAACACGTCCTCGTCCGCGTCGTCAGTCGAAATGAAACCGTAGCCGCCAGTGTCGTTGAAGAAGTCAACTTCGCCTTTCGCCATTGCGACCGTAGAAGCGGGACTGTGACATATAAGGCTTCCGCGACGATCCGCGGCGTGGAACGCCCTCGCACGGACCGCGTTCGCGGATCGGATCCGTCTCGGAGTTCGGCCGCTTGACCCCCGCCTCATCCCCGATTCCGTGCCGATCGGAATGGTCCGGAATCCGGCCGCGCAGGCCGCCGTGTTAGTAACTACTATACCAGCGCGGTTCAGAACCATTAGGTATGAGTCAGTCGTACAATCGAGGCCTCATCGAGGACTTCGGCCGCTGGCGGGAGTTCGAGGCGGGGATGTGGGCGTGGATCTTCCACAAGTTCACGGGATGGGTGCTCATCGGGTACCTGTTCACGCACATCGCCGTCCTGAGTACGGGGATCCCGGCCGCCGGTGCCAGCGAGGCAGCGATCGCCGCCGGAAACGACGTGTACACGCAGACCATCGTCTCCTTGGAGGGGCTGTTGCTCGTGCGCCTCCTGGAGGTCGGCCTGCTCGCAGTGGCGGTCTTCCACATGCTCAACGGGACGCGACTCCTCCTCACCGACCTCGGCATCGGGCTGGACGCACAGGACAAGAGCTTCTACGCGTCGCTGATCCTCACGGGAGCGATCACCGTCGCGTCCGTCCCGACGTTCATCGCGGGGGCGTTCTGAGATGGCAGAGCGCTACTCCTCGTTCCAGTCGGGCGGCCGGATGTGGTTCCTCCAGCGGGTCACGGCGGTCTTCCTCTTAGTCGTGTTGGCGTTCCACTTCTTCCTGCTCCACTTCGTCCACCACGCCGACGAGGTGTCGTTCCTCGCCAGCTCCGCGCGGATGGAGCAGCTGAGCTACTACTCCCTGATGATCCTCTTCCTCGTGACCGCGACGTTCCACGGGGTCAACGGCGTCTACAACGCCCTGGTGAACCAGGGACTCACCGGCACGAAACGCACCGTGATCAAGTGGACGCTCGTCGCCGCGAGCGTCGTGCTGATCGCGCAGGGAATCCGCACCGCGAACGCGTGGGCGGGCATCGGACTCTACTGAACCGACAATGAGCACGCAAATTCCGAAGCAGACCGAGGAATCGACCGAGACCGAGACGGAGCCCGCTTCGAAGGGCGACGAGCGCCGCGCCGAGAAGCGACGTCGCGCGGCCGAGCGCCGCGAGCAGCGACAGGAGGAGGAGGCGGAGAAGGCGGCCGCCGACGAGAGCACGGTCGAGCTGAAGGTGTTCCGCTACGACCCGCAGGTCGAGGGGAAACAGGAGCCGCGCTTCGACACGTTCCACGTCCCGTTCACGAAAGGGATGACCGTCCTCGACGCGCTCATGTACGCGCGCGACACGTACGACTCCTCGCTCACCTTCCGGCACTCCTGCCGGCAGGCCGTCTGCGGCTCGGACGCCATGTTCGTCAACGGCGGGCAGAAGCTGGCGTGTAAGACCCAGATCTCGGACCTCGAAGAGCCGGTCCGCGTCGAGCCGCTCCCGCACGCCGAGGTGACGAAGGACCTCGTCGTCGACATGGAGCACTTCTACGACCAGATGGAGGCCGTCGAGCCGTACTTCCAGACGAACGAGTACCCGGACGGCGAGCTCGAAGAGCAGCGCCAGGACCGGGCGAACCGCGAGAAGATCAAGATGTCCACGCGCTGTATCTGGTGTGGCGCGTGCATGTCCTCGTGTAACATCGCCGCGGGAGACAACGAGTACCTCGGGCCGGCCGCGATCAACAAGGCGTACCGGTTCGCGATGGACGAGCGCGAGGGCGAGGAGATGAAACAGAAGCGCTTGGAGATCATCGAGCAGGAACACGGCGTCTGGCGGTGTCAGACCCAGTTCTCCTGTACGGAGGTGTGCCCGAAGGACATCCCCCTCACCGAGCACATCCAGGAGCTGAAGCGGGAGGCAGTCAAAAACAATCTGAAGTTCTGGTAAACCCGACAGACAGTATCAAGGGACTCCGGAACTTACGAAATTACATACCAACCATGTACGAACACGACGTCGTCGTCGTCGGGGCCGGCGGGGCGGGACTCCGGGCGGCGATCGCGGCACAGGAAGCGGGCGCGGACGTGGCGATGGTGTCGAAGCTCCATCCCGTCCGGTCCCACACCGGCGCGGCAGAGGGCGGCATCAACGCGGCGCTGCGCGACGCCGACTCCTGGGAGGACCACGCGTACGACACGATGAAGGGGTCCGACTACCTCGGCGACGCGCCCGCGGTCGAGGCGCTCTGCCAAGAGAGCCCCGAGGAGGTCATCCGCCTCGAACACTGGGGGATGCCGTTCTCCCGCGAGGACGACGGCCGCGTCTCCCAGCGGCCGTTCGGCGGCCTCTCCTTCCCGCGGACGACGTACGCGGGCGCCGAGACCGGCCACCAGATGCTCCACACGATGTACGAGCAGGTGGTCAAACGCGGGATCACGGTGTACGACGAGTGGCACGTGATGGACCTGGCGGTCACCGACGAGGACGACCCCGCCGAGCGGACCTGTCACGGCGTCGTCGCCTACGACATCCAGAGCGGCGAGATCAGCGGGTTCCAAGCCAACGACGGCGTCATCCTCGCCACCGGCGGGATGGGCCAGGTGTTCGACCACACCACGAACGCGGTCGCCAACACCGGCGACGGCGTCGCGATGGCGTACCGCGCGGGCGTCCCGATGGAGGACATGGAGTTCATCCAGTTCCACCCGACGACGCTGCCGTCGACCGGCGTCCTCATCTCCGAGGGCGTCCGCGGCGAGGGGGGAATCCTCTACAACAGCGAGGGCGAGCGGTTCATGTTCGAGCACGGCTACGCGAACAACGCGGGCGAGCTGGCCTCCCGCGACGTGGTCTCCCGCGCCGAGCTGACCGAGGTCAACGAGGGGCGCGGCATCGAGGACGAGTACGTCCACCTCGACATGCGCCACCTCGGCGAGGAGCGCATCCTCGACCGCCTAGAGAACATCCTCCACCTCGCGGAGGACTTCGAGGGCGCCGACGGGCTCACGGAGCCGATGCCGGTCAAGCCCGGCCAGCACTACGCGATGGGCGGTATCGAGACGAACGAGTTCGGCGAGACCGTCATCGACGGGCTGTACGCCGCCGGCGAGTGCGCCTGCGCCTCCGTCCACGGCGCGAACCGCCTCGGCGGGAACGCGCTGCCGGAGCTCATCGTCTTCGGCAAGCGCGCCGGCCGCCACGCCGCCGGCGAGGAGATGGGCGAGGCCGAGATCGAGACCGGCCGCTCGGGCGACTGGCAGCCGGCCGACTACGAGTTCGGCGTCGAGGTCGGCGAGACCGGCGGCTCGGGGCCCGCAGCGGCCGACGGCGGCGCCGTGGCGACCGACGCCGACAGCGTCCTCGGAGCGGCCGTCGACCGGGCCCAGGAGCGCGTCGAGGAGCTGCTCTCCCGGAAGGGGCGCAACCACGCGGAGATCCGCTCGGCCGTCCAGGAGACGATGACGGCCAACGTCAACGTGTTCCGCGAGGAGGGCCGGTTGGAGGAGACGCTCGAAGACCTCCGCGAGGCCCGCGAGGCGTACAAGGACGTCGCGGTGTCGGACCCGTCGCGGACGTTCAACACCGACCTCATCCACACCATCGAGACGCGGAACATCCTCGACATTGCGGAGGCGCTCACGATGGGCGCGCTCGCGCGCGAGGAGTTCCGCGGCGCCCACTGGCGTAAGGAGCACCAGGAGCGCAAAGACGAGGACTGGCTGAAGCACACGCTCATCTCGTGGAACGACGGCGAGCCCGAGCTGTGGTACAAGCCGGTCGTCCTCGAGGGCGAGAACAAGACGTACGAGCCGAAGAGCCGCTCGTACTGAGCCGTCAAACGACGCGCGGCCGCCGGCGACTCGCTTCGGTATCCCCTCGCTTTCACCCGATTGATCCGGATCGTTCACGGTCTCCTATCCGTCGACGGTCGAAACCGGCCGTCGATACGCGTCGATTTCCGGTTCGTTAATCGACGTTGCCCGCACGAGCCCCGAGGGAACCGGCGGAAGACGTGCTCTCCTGTGCCTTCCGGCGATTTCGACGAACGTTGAATAGGGGATTTATTATCGTCGAACTACACTGATCGGACAAGATGATCGAGACGGAAACCGCGTCCGCGGCCGCCCCGGCGTTGCCCCGGGAGCTCCAGTCGCCCCGCGCCAAACTCGTGTACCTCTACCTGACCACGAACGGCGACGCCACGGTCTCGGAGATGGGCGAGTCGCTCGGCATGAAGAAGCTCTCCCTGTACAGCATCCTGAAGACCCTCCGCAACGAGGGGCTCGTCGACTGCGACGGCGACTGTTACGTCCCCAACTGACCGCGGCCGCGGCGCCGACCGAGCGGCCCCCCGGCTCGCGACCTCCGGCCCGCGACGTCGCTGTTCTCCCTTCGCGCTCCCCGCCGCAGCGGAGCGTTTAGGGTGGCGGAGCGCCCACGTCGACCGTGGACGCGAACCAGACGGAGTTCGAGAACCCGTTCGCGATGGACACCGACTGCGAGAACTGCGAGGCGCTGTGCGGCGCCCGCGACCGCGTCGTCCACGGCTACGGCGACGTCGGCGCCGAGTTCCTCGTGGTCGGGACGGCGCCGACGGCGGCCGCCGAGCGCAACGGCGTCCCCTTCACCGGAGAGGGGGGCGGCGAGCGCGTCCAGGCTATCTTCGCCGACCTCGGCTTCGTCCGGTCCGCGCCGGGAGCCGCGGAGCCGGACGTACAGAACGTCTTCTTCACGAACCTGACGCGGTGTCGCCACCCGGAGCGCGGGCCGACCAACCGCGAGGTCGACACCTGCGAGCCGTTCCTCAACGCGGAGATCCGGATGATCAACCCCCAGATCATCGTGCCGGTCGGCGAGCGGCCGCTCAGGGAGCTGGCCGTCGAGTACACGACGCGCCGACCGGACTCCTTCGACGTCGACGCGGAGCACGCGACGACGATCCGCGGGCGTGGGTTCGAGCTCGTGCCGATGACCGAGCCGGCCGCGATGACCGACGAGGAGGCCGACGCCTTCCGCGACCACATGCGCGAGAACGTGTTGAGCCGGGACTACCGGCAGACGAAGGGGCGGCGGAGCCGGTAGCTTTCGCGGCCCGGCCTCAGTCGTCGAGGTCGACGTCGTCTAAGATCCCCTCGGTCGCGTCCTTGCTGTCCGCGCCGAACGCGCAGTCGACGAGGATGTGCCCGCCGAGCGTCGACGGCGAGATGACCTGATCGGCGCCGGCGCGGCGGAGCTTGTCGACGTTCTCCCGCTGCGTCGCCGCCGCGACGATCCGCACGTCCGGGTTGAGCTGGCGGGCGGTGAGGATGGCGAGCGCGTCGCGCGCGTCGTCCTCGGTGGCGGCGACGACGGCGCGGGCCCCGGCGACGTTGACCCGTTCGAGCGGGTCGACGTCGCTGGGGTCGGCGGTGTACACGGGCACGTCGCGGTCCGTGAGCCGCCTGGCGACGTTTTCGTCCGGCGTCACCACCGCGTACTCGACGCCGTCGCGGGCGTCGAGCTCTTCGAGGATCGGTTCCGTCAGGTCCCCGTAGCCTAACACGAGGACGTGGTCGTCGAGGAGGTCTATCTGTCTGTCTGTCATTTTCCCGAGCGCCTTGGAGAGCTGCGCCTCGATTGCGGGCGTGAGGAGGACCCCGAGCGCCACCGCGAAGGCGGCGACGTTCACCACGAGCGACGAGAGCGCGAACAGCTGCGCGATGTCGGAGGCCGGGCCGGTCGCCGGGTGGACGTCCCCGTACCCGACGGTCGAGGCCGTGACCACGGTGAAGTAGAACGCGTCGACGATCGTCTCGATCCCCTCGAACTGGTCCCTGAGGGCGTACGAGCCGACCGTTCCGTACGCGACCGCCCCGACGAGCGCCGCGCCCGCGGCCAACTGCGTGGGCGAGGGGCTGAACCGCCGGTCGAACCGCCCCCGGTTGATCACGAGCGTCGGCGCGGACAGGACCGACAGCGCCACGAGCGGGAACGACAGGACGGACGCCTGTAACAGCCCTTGAAGCGCCGTCAGCGGCAGCAGCACCGCCGTGGAGTACCACCCCACCCGGTACCCGTCCCGCAGCGCGAACCCGCTCGCGAACATCGCGAAGCCGGTGATCGTCCCGGTGAACCCGACCGTCTGCCGGACGACGCCGCCGACGTACGGGGCGAGCGGGCCGTCGACGCCGAGCCCGCCGATCTGCGCGAGCCCGGCGAGGATGGAGAGGATCGCGACCCCGAACGTCAACGCGATCGACGCGCGGACGGTAACCCAGTCCCGGGTCAGCTCCATATCCCCGGGTCGCCGAGACCCAACTTAAACCCCGCGAGGCCGGTCCGACCCGCTCGCCGCCGGCGGGAACGGCGGTCGCCCGCGGCGCCCCCGCGACCCGCCCGGATCGGCGCGCCGACACACGTTTAACCCCGCCGGCGGTTGGGTGGCCCATGTCGCTGCCCGTCGAGATCGTCTTCGGCGTCTACCTCGGCGTCATCACCGGGATCGTCCCCGCGCTGGTGGCCGGGGCCCTCGGGTTCGTGTTCAAGTACGTCACGGACGTGACGATTCCAGGGCTCGGGGTGGTCGTGCTGTCGCTCGCCATCGCCGGCGTCAACGGCGGGCTGCTCGCGCTCAACGACGAGACGATCCGGTCCTCGGAGCGCGCGCCGGCGATCCTGACGGCGATCGTCGTGGTGCTCATGCTCTCGATGTACGCCCACGCGCAGGGGGACAAGCTCGGCGCCAGTGTCCCCAAGCGGATCTCGCTCAAACAGCTCCGCGACCGGACGCTCTCGACCGACGTGATCGAACTGGTCGGCGGCCGCGGCCGCGTCTCCGTCGAGGTGAGCGGCGAGGTGGACGACATGGAGGGGTACCCGCCGCTGCCGACGGACACGCGCCGCGCGATCGTCGACGGCGACTGGACGTTCCCCGCCGACCTCCCGCTCGCGGAGCTCGAAAGCCGGTTCGCGGAGCGGCTCCGGACCGAGCTGGACCTCGCCGACGTGGCCGTGCGGATCGACGAACAGGCGCGCGCGACGGTGTCGGCCGCGCCGCCGACCGGCGCGCTCTCGAAGCGGGTGCCCGCCGGGAAGCGCGCGGTGTCCGTGTCGGCGCTGGTCCCGACCGGCATCGCCCGCGGCGACATCGTCCGCGTGATAACCCCGGACCTCGACGCCGAGGGCGCCGTGATCGCCGCCCGGTCGAGCGGGGAGCCGGAGCCCGGGGCCGCCGCCGCGTCGACGCCCGCCGCCGCGGGCGACGACCCGGACCCGGACGACGACGCCCGGACGGACGGCGGCGAGGCGGCCGTCGCCGCGCCCCCCGCGGCGACCGCGCCCACGACGACCGGCGGCGAGGGGCGCGTCACGCTCGCGCTCGACCGCTCGGAGGCGACGGCGCTCCTCCGGGCCGACCGCGGGCGCGTGCTGGTGCTGTCGCGGGGCACCCGTCGCGAGTACGAGCTCACGGCCCTGCTGCGTCGCGCCGGGAAGCGGTTCCGGAAGGTCTCGGTGGTCGCCGACGGCCCGCTCGACGGCCACACGATCGGCGAGGCCGAGGTCCGCGAGGCGTACGACGTGGCCGTCCTCGCGGCGCGCCACGAGACGTGGACGGTCGCGCCGGACGGCTCGCAGTCGCTGTCAGCGGGCGACGACCTGTTCGTCGTCGGGAGCCGCGACGCGCTCGACCGGTTCGCGGGGGTGGCCGCGTGAGTCCCGCCGGGTCGGCCGCGGTCGCCGCTGGCTTCGACGCCGGCGTCGCCGCGAGCGGCCTCGCCGTCGGGGCGGTCGACGTCGGCTTCGCCCGCCCGCGGCAGGCGGCGGTCACGCTCGTCACGTTCGCGGTCGTCGCCGTGATCGTCGCGGCCGGCGCCGCCCTGGCTTACCGCTGGTACTTCCGCACGGAGATCCCGGAGGGGGTGACCTGGCTCCTCGGCGTCTCGGTCGTCGCGCTGTACCTCAACACGACCTCGCTGGGGTCGGTGGCGGTCGGCGACAATCCCGCCCTGCTGGCGCCCGAGAGCGTCTTCTTCAACCTCGTCTCGCTCGGCGTGGCGGCGGTGACCGCGCCCGTCGGCCGGTACGCCGGCGACCGGCTCGCGGTCGACGTGTTCGCGCTCTCCGGCGCCAAACAGCTCGACGGCGAGCTGAGCGGTATCGTCCGCGCGGTCGGGCGCTTCACGGCGGTGACGCTCCCGTCGGTCGACGAGATACGCGACATGGACACGTACGACCCGGTCTCGGCGGACAAGAAGGCGGAGCTCGCGGAGACGACCCTGCTGTTCCCGCGGAAGCTCTCCGAGACCGAGCTCCGCGAGCGGCTCATCGCCCGGCTCAAAGACGAGTACGGGGTCGGCTACGTCGACGCCGACCTCGGACCGGACGGGACCGTGGGGTACTTCGCGGTCGGCTCCCGCGCCGCCGGGCTCGGCCCGACGCTCGCGCCGGGGTCGGCCGCGGTCGCCGTCGCCGCGGATCCCCCGAACAACGCCACCGTCGGCGACACGGTCCAGCTGTGGCGCGACGACCCCGAGCCGGAGCGGGTCGCGACCGGCGAGCTGCGCGGCGTCGCCGGCGACGCCGTCACGGTCGCGCTCGACGAGTCGGACGCCGAGCGGCTGACCGACGAGGGCGGCTACCGGCTCGTCACGCTGCCCGCGGAGCCGCAGGCCGACCGCGAGTTCGCCTCCCTGCTGCGAAACGCGGACGAGACCATGGCCTCCGTCACCGTCGCGGCCGGCAGCGAGCTCGACGGGAGCACCGTCGGGGAGGTCGGGGCCGTCGTCGCCGCGGTCCGACCGGCGGGCGGCTCCGTCGAGCCGATCCCGCCGCGAGCGTACGTCTTCGGCGCCGGAGACCTGGTGTACCTCGTCGGCCGCCCGGGCGCGATCCGGCGGTTCGAGACCGCCGCCGCGGTCGGGGGCGCCGGCGACACAGACGACGGCGGCGCGGACCCCGACGGGACGCAACGCTCTTGAGTCGTCCGCGCGGGGATCCGGCATGGAGTGGAAGCTGTTCGCCGACCTCGCGGAAATCGCGGGCGACCGCACGGTGGCGGTCGACCCGGGGCCGGGCGACACGGTCGGCGACGCGCTCGACGCGCTGCTTGACGCACACCCCGACCTGCGGGACCGCGTGATGGAAGACGGCGCCGTCGCGGACCACATCAACGTCCTTCGGAACGGGCGGAGCGTCCGCCACGACGAGGGGCTCGACGCCACGCTGGAGGCGGGCGACGAGCTCGCGCTGTTCCCGCCCGTGAGCGGCGGCCGCTCCGTCCGATAGATCGGTCGTTTCAAACGCGCGCCGACCCCATCCGGAGCCATGACCGACAGCGACGAGGGCGACCACGGCGACGACGGCGGCCACGACCCGCACCGCGAGGAGTTCCACGAGGACCCGGTCGGCCACACGCGCGCGGCCGCCGGGATGACGGTGAGCGAACTCGTCGACGGTTACGGGGACGCGGGGATCGGTGCCGCCGCGGTCAACGAGGCCGGGGACGTGCTCGCGGAGATGTTCGACAACGACGACTGCACCGTCTTCCTCTCGCTGGCGGGCGCGATGGTCCCCGCCGGCATGCGCCGGATCGTCGCGGACCTGATCCGCGACGGTTACGTCGACGCCCTGGTGACCACGGGCGCGAACCTCACCCACGACGCCATCGAGGCCATCGGCGGGAAACACCACCACGGACGCACCCGCGACCCCGAGAAGACGCCGCGCGAGCACGACGAGGGGCTCCGCGACGAGGGGGTCGACCGCATCTACAACGTCTACCTCCCGCAGGAGCACTTCGCCGACTTCGAGGGCCACCTCCGCGAGGAGGTGTTCCCGGCGCTGGAGGCCGACCCGGACGACGCGGGGAGCGGCGCCGTCTCCATCGCCGACCTCACGCGCGAGCTCGGCCGCGCGAACGCCGCGGTCAACGAGCGCGACGACGTCCCCGAGGGGCCGGGCGTCGCGGCCGCCGCCTACGAGCACGACGTGCCGATATACTGCCCGGCGGTCCAGGACTCCGTGTTAGGGCTTCAGGCGTGGATGTACGCCCAGACGGCCGACTTCACCATCGACGCCCTCGCGGACATGACCGAGCTGACGGACCTCGCGTTCGAGGCCGACGACGCGGGCTGCCTGCTCGTCGGCGGCGGCGTCCCGAAGAACTTCACGCTCCAGACGATGCTCGTCACGCCGCGCGCCTACGACTACGCCGTTCAGGTCACGATGGACCCCGAGGCGACCGGCGGGCTCTCCGGTGCCAGCCTCGACGAGGCGCGCTCGTGGGGCAAGCTTGAGAAGGACGCCCGCAACGCCTCCGTCCACGGCGACGCGACGGTGATGCTCCCGATGCTCGTCGCCGCCGCCCGCGAGCGCGTGGAGTAGCGGCGCGGGTTCGATCACGACCACGTCTCCGTTTATAAACCGACCCGCGGTGGCGCGTGCCGACGAGCGCCCGAAGGGCGCGGGTCGCACGCGCGAGGTCGCCGGCGCGTAGCGCCGGCTGCCAGAGAATCTTCGATTCTCGCTGGACGCGGCGACCGGAGCGAAGCGGAGGGAGCCGCGAGGCTGGGGAGGTGTGAAGCGCGGTGCTGTGCGGGGCGGGACTCAAAGGGGCAGTCGCGAGGACGGCGCACGCTCGTTGCGCGCTTCAGTCGCTCACTCCGTTCGCTCCTTCCAGTGCTTACGTCGCCTGCGCCGTCCTCGCGGCCGGGGCTTTGGCAGCGTTCACCGCCGATCCGTCAGCACTCAGTTATAAATGAGCGACCGTTACACGCACAGCTACGCGAGCGAAAGCGAGAAGAAACCGAAGAGACGCCGGTTCAGTTGTCGCCGTTCTTCGACTGCCAGGCGTAGTCGCGCCGGGATGCGGACTCGCCGAAGCCGCACGAGGAGCAGCGCTCCTTTTTGACGTGGTAGGACTTCTCACCGCAGCGTCGACACTTCACGTGGACCGTCTTGTTCTTCTTTCCCTGAGAGGGCGTACCTGCGCCGGTCATGCTTTGATGGTGACGACGTTATCGCCGCGTATAATCGTTGTGTCTTCGATCGCGACCGCGAACTCGCCGTCGAGGTCGCCGTCGACGCGGTCGTCCACGTCGGCTTCGGGCTCGATGACGACGTTCATGTGCTGGTCGTAGCCGCCGAGGACGCCGTAGTAGGTCGTCCCGTCCTTCAGGTGTACCGTCACGGGCTCCTCGAGCGACGCTTCGAGCACGTCGAGGGGTCGTCCACTCATTGTCGGATCGCCGCCCGTCGCGGTAATAAAAATACCGGGACGGAGCCCCCGAGGCCGGTCGGTTTGACACGACCGCGGGCCCGCCCCTCTCGGCCCAGCACTCACCCCAGTCGCTCGCGCACGAACGCGGTCGCCGGCGGGACCGCCCGCGCGTACAGGGCCGCGTACGTCAGCTCCGCCTGGGTCCGTCTCGGGTCGGCGTACCCGGCGTCGACCTCGTCGGTGACGCGTCCGAGCGAGGCCAGCGCCGGGCGGACGAACCGCGCCGCGAGCGGGTCGCCGCCGTCGACCGCCGCGACGGCCTCGCGCGCCCGCTCCGCGGCCGACCGGAGCGACGACTCCGACGGCGGGTTCCGGTGGCCGCCGTCGCGGATCGCCCCGACGGCCCGCCGCCGCGCCTCCACCGTCGCCAGCGCGGTCCCGGCTTCGATCACCGCGGTGGCGTAGTTCCCGTCGTCGGACGCCCGCTCGACGCCTCTGACCGCCGACGCCGTCCGCCGCTCGGTCGCGACCGCCAGCTCCTGAGCCACGGTCCCGCTCAGGTCCTCGTCGGTCGGGACCGCCTCGTCGCCGGTGCGTCGACGCACTTCCGCGCGCGTCCGGCGCACGGAGCCGTCCAGCGTCTCCGCGGCCGCGACCAGCGACGCCCACTGCGGGTCGATCCCCTCGCGGTCTCCGTGAAACGCGTCGCGGAGGCCCGCGGCGTCGGTGGCGGCGGCCCGCGCCCGCTCGACGTCGCCGACCGCGTCGCCGGCACGGAACGGCGCCGCGACCGGGTCGTCCGGGTACCGGACGGTCGGAACGAGGTGCCGCGCGCACGCCGCGAGCAGCGACTCGACCGGCTCGTACGCGAGCGCCGCCGCCGCCGTCGACTCGGCGCGGTACTCCAGGCCGGCCGCGAGCGCCGCCCGGTCCTCGCGGACTGTGCGGCGGCGAGCGGCGAGGTCGGCACTCTCGTCGACGCCGGTGGCCGCCCGGTAGGCGCCGCGGACCGTCGCCGCCGTTCCGCGGGCGCGCCGCCGCGCGGCGAGGGCCTCGGTCGGCCACGGGTCGGTCGGCTCCGCGTCGACCCGCTCGACCGCCCGCGCCCTGTCGTCCGCGATCGCCGCCGCGACCGCCGCGTTCGGGAGCGACGGCTCCGCGGGGACGGCGTCGAGCAGGTCGCGGGCGCGCGACTGGTGAGCCGCCGCGAGGGAATCGGGGACGGTCGCCGGGAACGGCGCGGGGGGCCACTCGACCGCATCGACGAGGCCCGGCGGCACCGCGGTCGCCTCGCCGCGATTCGTCTCACCGTCGGCGAGCGGCGAGGCGGCACAGCCCGCGACCGCCGCTGCGCCGGCCGTTGCGAGCCCCGCGAGGAAGCCTCGGCGCGACCGGGAATCGCGGGTCACGAGCCCTCACCCCCGGCCTCGGCCGATGAGTCGAACGCGGTCGACGCGCCGGTCGGGTCCGAGCCGTCGGTCGCTCTCGACGCGTTGAACGCGGCCGGGCGCCGTCCGGTCCCGCAGGAGCCGGCCATGCTCCGGCCGCTCCCGCGCGACCGCTCGGCCGCGACCGGCATCCGGATCGCGAACCCGACGGCGTGGATCGCGTCGCGCTCGCAGTCGACGTCGGCCGGGCGATACGCGCGACAGAAGTCGACGTGCGGCTGGAGGTCGCCCTCGGCCAGCGGCCCGCGCTCGACGCGCACCGACCGGAACCGGACCTCGCGACACGCCTCGACCGGCATCGTGTGGAGCGACACCGACGAGGACGCGAAGTCGGTGGCGGCGCAGAACTCGCGGAGCCGCTCGGCCGGCGGGGTCTCGGCGAAGGCGAGCGCGGAGCGATCGCCGTCGGAGGTCAACACTCGCGACGTGGTCCGCCGTTGGACCGCGCGCTCGTCGGTCGACAGCGTGAGCACCGTCTCGCCGTCGGCGACGAGCGCGCCGCCGTCCTCGTCGCGGACGCGCTCGACCTCGACGTTCTCCAGCGGCGGACCGGTGGTCGGGTAGCTGTTCGACGCGGTCTCGCTGCCGGCGCAGCCGGCCAGGGCGGCGATCCCTGACGCGGCCGCGAGGAGGACTCGGCGGCGGGAAACCTCGGACATCGGCGGTGATTCGCCCGACTGCGTGAAACGCTTTGTGGGACGCGACCCTCCCGCGTCGGACCGCCGAGCCCCCGTTCGGACGCGAACCACCGTCGCGGGGCCGAACCCGGGAGTTTTTAACGTGGGCGAGAGTACGCCGAGGTACCACACTCCCGCGGGACACGGTGAGTCGCGACGACTCGGCCGTAGCGGGGCCTCAACGACGCGCGGTACGACGGTGCGCCGACGGCTCCTTGCGGGGTTTCAGTGACCGGCGCCGACCACGGCGTCAGACACGAACACACCATGGAAATCGAAATTGCGACACTCGGCGGTTACGAAGAGGTCGGTCGACAGATGACGGCGGTCCGCGCGGGCGAGGACATCGTCATCTTCGACATGGGCCTGAACCTCAGTAAGGTCCTCATCCACGACAACGTGGAGACCGAGAGCATGCACAGCCTCGACCTGATCGACATGGGCGCCATCCCGGACGACCGGGTCATGAGCGAACTTGAGGGCGACGTTCAGGCGATCGTCCCCACCCACGGTCACCTCGACCACATCGCGGGGATCCCGAAGCTCGCCCACCGCTACGACGCCCCGATCGTCTCGGCGCCGTACACGATCGAGCTGGTCCGCCAGCAGATCGAAGACGAGGGCAAGTTCCAGGTCGACAACGACCTCGTGAAGATGAAGCCGGGCGCGTCGATGGCGATCGGCGACTCCGAGCAGGTCGAACTGGAGTTCGTCAACGTCACCCACTCGATCATCGACGCGATCAACCCGGTCCTCCACACGCCCGAGGGGGCGGTCGTCTACGGCCTCGACAAGCGCCTGGACCACGACCCCGTCATCGGCGACCCGATCGACATGGAGCGGTTCCGCGAGATCGGCCGCCAGGACGAGGGCGTCCTCGCGTACATCGAGGACTGTACGAACGCCGGCCGGAAGGGCCGGACTCCCTCCGAGTCGTACGCGAAGAAGCACGTCGAGGACACGCTGAAGTCGATGGAGGACTACTCGGGCGGCATCGTCGCCACCACGTTCTCCTCCCACATCGCCCGCGTGAAGACCCTCGTCGAGTACGCCCGCGAGATCGGCCGCCAGCCGGTCCTGCTCGGCCGCTCGATGGAGAAGTACTCCGGCACGGCCGAGCGGCTCGACTTCGTCGACTTCCAGGGCGACGTCGGCATGTACGGCCACCGGAAGTCGGTCGACCGCGCGTTCAAGCGGATCATGAAGGAGGGGAAGGGCAACTTCCTCCCCATCGTGACGGGCCACCAGGGCGAGCCCCGCGCGATGCTCACCCGCATGGGCCGCGGCGAGACGCCGTACGAAATCGACGACGGCGACAAGATCGTCTTCAGCGCCAGCGTCATCCCGGAGCCCACCAACGAGGGCCAGCG
Organism: Halorubrum sp. ASP1; assembly: GCF_005435135.1. Classification (NCBI taxonomy): domain Archaea; kingdom Methanobacteriati; phylum Methanobacteriota; class Halobacteria; order Halobacteriales; family Haloferacaceae; genus Halorubrum; species Halorubrum sp. ASP1. The sequence goes on from NZ_SGUA01000011.1 coordinate 72,752, forward strand.
CTACCAGAGCGAACAGCTGCTCCGGATGCAGGGCGCGCGCCTCTACGACGACATCCACGTCTCCGGCCACCTCCGCGAGGAGGGCCACTACGAGATGCTGCAGGCGCTCCAGCCCCAGCACCTCATCCCGGGCCACCAGACGCTGGAGGGGCGCTCGCCGTACGTCGACCTCGCGACCTCGCAGGGGTACAAGCTCGGACGCGACGTGCACGTCACGCAGAACGGGTCCACCATCCAGCTCGTCGAATGACGAGCGAGACGAAGGAGGCGCGGGTGCTCGACGCCATCCGCGAGCGGCGTGAACTCGTCAACGCCGCTATCGACGAGGAGCTGCCGGTCCAGGAACCGGAGCGGCTGTACGAGGCGACCCGATACATCCTCGAAGCCGGCGGCAAGCGGCTCCGCCCGACGGTGACCACGCTGGCCGCGGAGGCGGTCACCGGGACCGAGCCGATGGGCGCCGACTTCCGCGCGTTCCCGTCGCTCGACGGCGACGACGTCGACGTGATGCGGGCCGCGGTCGCCATCGAGGTGATCCAGTCGTTCACGCTGATCCACGACGACATCATGGACGAGGACGACCTGCGGCGCGGCGTCCCCGCGGTCCACGAGGCGTACGACGTCTCGACGGCGATCCTCGCCGGGGACACGCTCTACTCGAAGGCGTTCGAGTTCATGACGGAGACGGGCGCGGACCCGCAGCACGGGCTCGAAGCGATGCGGATGCTCGCGTCGACCTGTACCGAGATCTGCGAGGGCCAGGCGCTCGACGTCGCCTTCGAGAACCGCGACGACATCCTCCCGGACGAGTACCTGGAGATGGTCGAGCTGAAGACGGCGGTGCTGTACGGCGCGTCCGCGGCGACGCCCGCCCTCCTGCTCGGCGCCGACGAGGACGTGGTCGACGCGCTCTACCAGTACGGGATCGACTCCGGCCGCGCGTTCCAGATCCAGGACGACGTGCTCGACCTGACGGTCCCCTCCGAGGACCTCGGCAAGCAGCGCGGCTCCGACCTCGTCGAGGGGAAGGAGACGCTCATCACGCTCCACGCCCGCCAGCAGGGCGTCGACGTCGACGGCCTCGTCGACGCCGACACGCCCGCCGAGGTGACCGAGGCGGCCATCGACGACGCGGTCGCCGCGTTGGAGGAGGTCGGATCCATCGAGTACGCCCGCGACACCGCTGAGGAGCTCACGGCGCGGTCGAAAGAGCACCTCGAACTGCTGCCCGAGAGCGGCTCGCGCGGCCTGCTCGAAGACCTCGCGGACTACCTCATCGTCCGCGGCTACTGAGCCGAGCGCCGGCGGCCGGTCCCGTCCGGGGACCCGGCACCGGCGGTCCGGGCCGGGACGGACACCGCTTTACCAGCGGCCCCCGTTCGGTCGGCCGTGTCACGGTACCGGAACGTCCTCCTGTTTTTCACCCTCGCACTGCTTTGGGGCGGCTCCTTCGTCGCCATCGAGGTCGGCCTCGACTACTACCCGCCCGTGCTGTACGCCGCGTACCGGTTCGACGTGGCGGCGCTCGCGCTGCTGTCGTACGTGCTGGTCACGCAGGACGACCCGTTCCCGCGGACGCGCGGCGACCTCGCCGCGATCGGGTTCAGCGGCGGGCTCTCCGTGGCCGCGAACAACGCCCTGCTGTTCGTCGGCCAGCAGTACACGACGAGCGGCATCGCCTCCATCACCTACAGCCTCGTGCCCATCGCGACCGCGGCGGTCGCAGCCCTGTGGATCGGCGGCGCCGACCTCGATCGTCGCGGTGCTGTGGGGGTCGTCTTAGCGTTCCTCGGCGTGGGGCTCGTCGCGCAGCCGGACCCCGCGAACCTCGGCGGGGGCGTCGCGGTCGGCGTCGGGCTGATCGCGATCGGGGTCATCGCCGTCGCGGTCGGTAGCGTCGGCCTCCGAACCGTCGAGACGTCGTTCACGAGCGTCGCGCTCACCGGGTGGGCGATGGGGTTCGGCGCGCTCGCCATCCACGCGCTCAGCCTCGGCATCGGGGAGAGCCAGCGGCTCCCGGCCGCCGCCCCGCCCGCGCTCCTCTCGCTGGGGTTCCTCGGGCTGCTCTCCTCCGCGGTGGCGTACACCATCTACTTCACGCTGCTCGACCGGCTCGGCCCCTTCGAGATCAACCTCGTCTCGTACGTCGTTCCGATCGTGGCCACCGTCGCGGGCGCCCTGCTGCTCGCCGAGCCGGTAACGCCGTACACGGTCGCGGGCTTCGTCGTCATCGTCCTCGGGTTCGGCCTGCTGAAGCGCCGCGAGATAGCCGACGCGGCCGCCGGGATCCGGTTCCCGGGCTGAGAGAAGGGCGTTACCACCGCAGTCCGTCGCACCGCGCCGCACCGCGCTCCGCCGGACCGGTGGCGCCGCTCTCGCGGCCGGGATTCCGGCGGTCGACGGGGTCGCTCACGCGTCGACCACCGCTATCGGGTCGCCGACGGTCCCCCCGAACAGCGAGGCGTGGGCGGCGAAGAGGTCGCGCTCGGCCGCGGCGTCGACGATCACGGTTCGCCCGTGTCGCGTGACTTCCGCGTCGGAAAGGGCGGTCTCTCCTTCGCGAGCGGCCTGCGCGACCGCCTCGGCGGTCTCCCGGTCGAGGCGTCGGGGGTCCGCCACCGCGCCGTACCGCAGCGCGACGGCCGGGTCTCCGGTCTCGTCGCCGCCCGCGTCGCCGTTCGCGTCGCTCCTCTCCGCCGGCGCTCCGCCGTCGGTCACGCGGAGCGACGCCCCGACCGCGCCGGAGGCGTCGACCGCGGTGCGGAGCGCGTCCGGCGCGTCGGCGAGCAGGTCGCGGAGGCGGCCGCAGGCGTCCGGTCCGAGGTCGACGCACACCGTCGCGTCGCCCCCGAGCAGCGAGGGGAGCGGGCCGTAGTTCGCGGTCGCTCCCGCCCGTCGTCCGGCGCCGCCGCCGACGCTCCCGCCGATTCCGGCGTCGCGGTGCGCCGCCGCGACGGCGGCGGTCGGGCCGTAGGCGGCCACGACCTCACCGGGGGTCACGGCGACGGCCGACCCGAGGGCTCCCGCCCGGAACCGGGCGAACCCGGAGCCGACGTCCGGCTCGCGGGTCACCGCTGGGTCGGCGTCGAGCTCGGCGGCGAGCGCGGTCGCGTCGACGTCGCCGACCGCCGCGGCGCACCCCTCCGGGCCGTCCGCGGTGAGGGCGGCGCCGCCGGTCGCCTGCCGCACGTCGGCGAGCGACGCGCTCTCGTACCGGCCGAGGAGCCGCCGGAGTCGACTCCCCACCCCGCTCGGGAGGCCGGTCGCCGTCAGGACCGCGGGGTCGACCCGGCCGGTCACGACGGTGTCGACGGCGCCCGACGCGGCCGCGGCCGGCTCGTAGGCGCCGGCGGCGACCGCCGATCGGGGGCCGGAGGAGCCGGCGCGGTCGCGGGCGCTCGTCGCCACGTCGTCCGCCGGATCGCCGTCGGGCGCGCCGGCTCCGGTCGCGGCCGATTCGATCGCGAGGGCCGCGTCGGCTGGGGGTTCGGTCAGGGCGTCGATCGGTCCGCCGACTCCCAGCCCGGTCGCCGCGAGCGCCGCTATGCGCTTCGCGAACGTTCGCTTGGAGGGCATCGTTTCACCTGACTCCTGACAGGCAATAATACTACCGAGTGGCGGTCGTCGGTGGATTCGTGCCGTGCCGGCCGGCGCTCAGCCGTCGAGCCCGCGGACGTCGTCGATGATCTCGACCGCGTGGTCCTCCGGGGAGACCCCCTCGTACGCGAGGACCACTGTTCCCTCGTCGTCGAGGACGTACGTGTTCCGGAACACGCCGTCGAAGGTGTTCCCGAACATCTGCTTCTCGCCGTAGGAGCCGTACGCGCTCGACACCGCGCCGTCGGGGTCAGAGAGGAGCGTGAAGGGGAGGTCGTACTTCGCGGCGAACGGTTCGAGGTCCTCGACGGGGTCGTCGCTGATCCCGACGACGGCGACGTCTTCCGCTTCGAACGCGTCCCACTCGTCGCGGAAGCCACACGCCTCGTCGGTGCAACCGGGCGTGTCGGCCCGCGGGTAGAAGTACACCACCGTGTGATCGGCCGCGGTCGGGTCGACGGTGACGGTCTCGCCGCGGTGGTCGGTGAGCGTGATCTCGGGTGCGGAGTCGCCCGGTTCGAGCATACGTATCTGCCCGTCTCGAAGGGGTTAGGCGATTCGGTCCCTTTTTACCGGATACTCGCATCCTACCGGTATCGATGGCGTGGCAACCGACGCCGTACACGGCCCCGCTCCTCCTCGCGGCCGTCGCGTCGTTCGGGTTCGCCGCCTACGGGGCCGCCAACCGGTCGCGCGGCGGGCACGCCCTCCTGTGGAGCTTCGTCGCCGTCGCGGTCGCCGCCGGCGTCTGGTCGCTGGCGTACGCGGCCCAGCTGTCGGCGACGGCGCTCGGGCCCACGCTGTTTTTCAACCGCTTCGTCTGGCTCGGCTCCGCCGGCCTGGCGGTCGCGTGGCCGGCGTTCGTCCTCTCGTACGTCGACCGGACCGCGTGGCTCGGTCGTCGCCGGTTCGCGCTCCTCTGGATCGTCCCCGTCGCGGTCGCGGTCGCCGTCTGGACGGCCGGCGTCGACCCGCTCTTCTACGCCGATCCCTCCCTCGTCGACGCCGGCGGGTACCGCGTCCTCAGCTACACGCCGACGCCGGCGCTGCTCGGGTTCGTCGGCTACACCTACGCGGTCAACCTGTTCACGTTCGCGGTCCTCGGCTACGCGACGGTCTCCCGCGACGGCGTGTTCCGCCGGCAGGCGGCCGTCCTCTTCGTCGCCGCCGTCGCGCCGATGGCGCTCAGCGCGGCCGGCATCGCGGGCGTCGTCGGTCCGGACGCCGGGTTCGTCGACTTCACCCCCATCGCCTTCAGCGGCACCTCGGCGCTCTTGGCGTGGGTCGTGTTCCGGTACCGGCTCCTCGACGTCTCGCCGATCGCCCGCGACGCGGTGTTCGCGAACCTCTCGGACGGCGTCGTCGTCTGCGACGCCGACGGCCGCGTGGTCGACACCAACGACCCGGCGGAGGCGCTGTTCCCGGACGCAGCGCTCGGCGCCCGGGCCGACGAGGCGTTCGACGACGTCCCCGCGGTCGCCGACGCGGTGACGGACTCGGCGGCCGACGACGAGTTCCGCGTGACGCTCGACGGCGACAGTGCGCCGCGGTTCCTGACGGTCGACGTCCACGACATCACCGGGCCGGGGACGACTCGCGGGGGGACCGTCCTGCTGTTCCGCGACGTCACCGAGCGGGAGACGCTCCAGCGTCGCTACCGCGCGCTCATCGAGAAGTCGCCCAACGCGATCGCGGTCTGCGGCGATGACGGCCTGCTCCGCTACGTGAGCCCGTCGATAGAGCGGCTGCTCGGCCACCGGCCGACGGAGATCGAGGGCCGACCGATCATCGACCTCGTCCACCCCGAGGACCGGCGCGAGGCGCAACAGGCCTTCGAGCGCGCCTTCGACAGCGCCGAGCCGCAGTCGCTCACGCACCGGATCGCGCGCGCCGACGGGAGCTGGCGGCGGTTCGAGACCGTGATCGAGCGGCTGTTCGCCGACGCGGGCGAGGTGGTCATCACCGCGACCGACGTGACGGACGCCCGGCGGTACGAACAGCGGCTTCAGGTGTTGAACCGCGTGCTGCGACACGACCTGAAGAACGACACAAACGTCATCGGCGGCTACGCGGACCTGCTCCGCGACCACGTCGACGAGGAGGGCGACCCGTACCTCGACATCATCGACCGGAAGGTGCGGACGCTGACGCACCTCAGCGACCAGGCCCGGGAGATCGACGTCGCGCTCCACAGCGACGCGGGGCGGGCCGAGATCGACCTCTCGGAGCTGGTCGAGCGGCTCTGCGCGTCGCTGTCGTCGTCGTTCCCCGAGGCGACGGTGACGGTGTCCGTCCCCGAGTCGGCCCGCGTCTCCGCCGACGAGCTCTTGGAGTCGGCGGTGCGGAACGTGCTGGAGAACGCCGTCGTCCACAACGACGGCGACGACCCCCGCGTCGAGGCGACCGTCGTCGCCGACGGCGACCGGTTCCGGCTCGACGTGGCCGACGACGGCCCGGGGATCCCGCCGGTCGAGCGGACGGTGTTCTCCGAGGCGCGGGAGACGGCGCTCGAACACGCGAGCGGGCTCGGCCTCTGGCTCGTCCACTGGATCGTCACGGAGTCCGGCGGCGACATGGAGATCGACACGCGCGAGCCGACCGGCACGGTGGTCCGGATGTGGCTCCCCCGGGCGGCCGAGGCGAGGGAGTAGGCCCGCCCGCCACCGCGGCGTTCCCGCTCAGACGTGGCCGCGGACGACGTGGCCGCCGCAGCCGCACTGCTCGACGTACCCTATGTCGACGGCGTCGCCGAACGCCGACTCCAGCGCCCCGGAGAGGTACTTCTCCGGGTGGCCGTGGTCGCCGTGGGCGACGAGGTTGACGCGGTTGCCCGCGGCCGTGTGCTCGACCGCGTCGATCGTCTGTCGCACGAGTAGGTCGCGGTCCGCGGCGTGTTCCGGGCCTTCGAGGTTCGCGGACCAGGAGTTCTCGTGGACGCGGTCGGTCACCGGGTCGGCGCCGTGGTCGTGTTCGTCGTCGGGGTCGGACGGTGTGCTCGACATGTCTCGTCTCAAGCGCTCGAGCACCGTCCGTCTTCGAGCGAACATGTTCGAGCGGCGTCCCGGCGCTCGACGGTCCCTCCCGAACGATTTCGGGAGGAGTTACATCGCCGCGGGACCCGACGACCCAGCCGTGAGCCCCGACCCGTTCGACGACGCGGACGAGCGGCTGGACGCCCGCGAGATAGACGGCGAGCCGTTCGGCGACGTCGTGGCCGCGCTCGACGGCCTCGACGAGGGGGAGTCGCTCTGTCTGGTGAACGGCTTCGAGCCGGTGCCGCTGTACGACGTGCTGGCGGAGCGCGGGTTCGAACACGAGACGGCGAACCTCGCCGACGACGAGTGGCACGTCGAGATCACGCGCCCCTGAGCCCCGGCCGGCTGGCCGGTTCGGCTCCCGCGGCGTCGACCGCTCTCCGCAACCTCTTTGCGCGCGGTCGCCGAACCCGCGTCCATGAGTCACGGACCTCTGGACGAGGACGCGGTCAAGAGCTACCGCGAGGCCGGCGCGGTGCTGGTCGAGGCGATGAACGAGGCCCGCGAGATGGTCGAACCGGGCCGGACCCACCTCGAAGTCGCCGAGTGGACGGAGGACTTCGTCCGCGAGCAGGGGGCCGGTCTCGCCTTCCCGGTGAACATCAGCGTCGACCCCGAGGCGTCCCACGCCACTCCGAGCCGCGACGACGAGGCGGCGTTCGGCGAGGAGATGGTGTGTCTCGACGTCGGCGTCCACGTCGACGGCTACATCGCCGACGCCGCGGTGACGGTCGACCACACCGGCACTCCGGAGCTCGTCGAGGCCGCCGAGATGGCCCTGGAGGCCGCGCTCGACGAGGCCGGCCCGGGCGTCGAGGTCGGCGTCGTGGGACAGGCGATCGAGGACGTGATCCGCGGGTACGGCTACACGCCGGTGCTCAACCTCTCCGGCCACGGCGTCGAGCGGTACGACGCTCACACCGGCCCCACGGTGCCGAACCGCGGCGTCGACCGCTCGGTCGAACTGGAGCCCGGGCAGGCGGTCGCGATCGAGCCGTTCGCCACCGACGGCCGCGGAAAGGTCGGCGAGGGGACCGACGAGGAGATCTTCGAGCAGCAGGGCTCCGCGAGCGTGCGAGACCGCCGCGCCCGACAGGCCCTCCAAGAGATCGAGGGGTTCGACGACCTCCCGTTCGCGGCGCGGTGGCTGGAGACCGACCGCGCCGAGATGGCGCTGCGCCGCCTCAAGCAGGCGAACGCGATCAAGGGGTACCCCGTCCTGAAGGAGGACGACGACGCCTTAGTGAGCCAGGCGGAACACACTCTCTTGATCACCGAGGACGGCGTCGAGGTGACGACCGCGGGGATCCACGGCTTCGACGACTGATGGACCGGATCTTCGCGCCGTGGCGGATCGAGTGGGTCGAGCGCGACGCTGACCCGATCGACGGCTGCCCGTTCTGCGTCCTGCCCGAGCGCGAGGACGCCCGCGAGGCGCGGATCGTCGCCCGGAGCGAGCGCAACTACGTCATCCTGAACAACGCGCCGTACAACCCCGGCCACGCGATGGTGATCCCCGACGCACACGTCGAGGACCCGACCGACCTCGACGACGCGGCCCTCCTCGATCACGCGCGGCTGAAGGCGGCGACGCTCGCAGCGCTGCGACGTGACATGGACCCCGACGGCGTCAACACCGGGCAGAACCTCGGCGGCGACGCCGCGGGCGGCTCGATCGACCACCTCCACACCCACGTCGTCCCGCGCTGGAGCGGCGACACGAACTTCATGCCCGTCACCGGCGACACGAAGGTGATCGTGGAGGCGATAGAGCGCACCTACGACCACCTCCACGACGGGTTCGCGGCCGGCGAGCACGTCGTCGATTCGGGAGACGCCGACGCGGGCGACGCGGTCGAACTCGACTTCGACGTCTGAGCCGGCGGCGTCGATTACTCATAATCACCGGCGCGGTGGCGCGTGCCGATGGGCGCCCAGCGGGCGCGAATCGCACGCGCGAGGGAGTCGGACCGGCGCAGCCGCGCCGGTCCGACGAGGCTGGGGAGGCGTGAGGTGCTGTGCGGAGCGGTGCGAGGCGGGACTTTGGAATGTTGACCGCAGCGTCGTCGTTCATCTATCTCAGATCGCCGGCTTCGACTCGGGTCCCGCCTTCACTCGGGATTCATTAGTACACCAACTCGCCCGAGATGAACTTCCGGGTGCGCTCCTTCTCGGGGTCCTCGAAGATGGCTTCGGTCGGCCCCACCTCCGTGATACCGTCGTCGAGCAGCACCGCGACGCGGTCCGCGACGCGCTCGGCCTGGTGCATGTCGTGGGTCGCGAGCGCGACCCCGATCCCCCGCGACTTCGCCTCGCCGATCGCCTCCTCGATGACCGCCGTGTTCCGCGGGTCCAGGTCCGAGGTCGGCTCGTCGAGCAGCAGGACGTCGGGGTCGTACGCCAGCGCCCGGGCGAACGACACGCGCTGGGCCTCGCCGCCCGACAGCGCGTCGGCCGGCTGGTCGATCTCGTCTTCGAGCCCCACGACCGCCAAGGACTCCTCGACCGCGTCGGTGGCGTCGTTCAGGCGGAGGGCCGAAGTGAGCCGGTCGGCCCACGAGCGTCGGACGCGGAGCCCGTACTCGACGTTGCGCGCGACCGACCCGCTGAAGAGGCTCGCCTCCTGAAACACCATCCCGACGCGGCGCCGCAGCGCGAGGCGCTCCGAATCGTCGACCGCCCACGCGTCGGTCCCGTCGAGCGCGACGGTCCCCTCGTCCGGCTCCAGCGAGAACGCGAGCGTCCGGAGCAGCGTGGTCTTGCCGACGCCGGAGGGGCCGATCACCGCGACGACTTCGCCCGCGTCGACGTCGATCGTGAGGTCGCGGAACACGGGCTCGTCACCGTACGCGTGCGACACGTCGTTCGCGCGGAGCATCAGTCCGTCACCTCCCGGGGCATCAGCCCGCCACCCCCCGGTCGCCGAAGCGGACGACGATCGCGTTGACCGTCAACACGAGCGCGACGAGGACGGCGCCGAGCACCATGGCGGTCTCGTACTGCCCCTGCCGCGCCTCGAGCTGGATCGCCGTCGTCAGGGTGCGCGTCTTCGAGATGCCGTCCGCGCTCGTGATGTTCCCGCCGACGATGAGCACCGAGCCGACCTCGCTGATCGCGCGGCCGAAGCCGGCCAGCACCGCGGTCGCGATCCCGTACCGCGCCTCCTTGATCACGACGAGCGCCACGTCGACGCGCGTCCCGCCGAGGACGCGGGCCGCGTCGCGGACCCCGTCGTCGACGCCGCTCACGGCGGCGAGGCTGATCGCCGTGATCGGCGGCGTCGCGAGGACGAACTGCGACATGATCATCGCCTCGCGGGTGAAGATCAGCTCCAGCGAGCCGAGCGGCCCCTGGTTCGAGACCGCGAACAGCACGACGAGCCCCACGACCACGCTGGGGAACCCCATCCCGGTGTTGACCACCGACTTCACGAACCCCTTGCCGGGGAACTCCGTGAGCCCGATGGCGACGGCGGCCGGCACGCTGACGAGCGTGCTCAGCGCCACCGCGGTCAGGCTCACGTACAGCGAGACGGCGATGACGCTCCCGACGTACCCGTCCCTGAACGAGACGCCGAGGAGCGACGCCGCGGGCCGCGCGGCGTCGAGCAGCGCTGGGACCGACTGGACGGTCGCTTCGAACGGCACGACTACGAGTCGTCGCTCTCGCTACTCCAACCCTCCGGAACGTACTGCTGGAAGTTCGGGTCCTCGGAGACGGCCTCCGGGAAGAACAGCTGCTCGCCGTTCACCTGGTACTCCGAGATGGCCTCCTGGACGCCCGGGCTGGTGATCCAGCCGATGTACGCCATCGCGAGGTCGTAGTTGGCGTTCTCGTGGACCCCGGGGTTGACCGCCATCACCCCGTACGGGTTCGAGAGGATATCCGGCCCGCCCTCGATCGGTCCTTGTACCAGGATCGTCAGGTCGATCTCCGAGCGCTGCGAGATGAAGGTCCCGCGGTCGGAGAGCGTGTACGCGCCCTGCTGGTTGGCGATGTTCAGCGCCTCGCCCATTCCGGTGCCGGTCTCTTGGTACCAGTCGCCGCCGGGCTCCGTGCCGGCCGCCTCCCAGAGGTTCAGCTCCTTCGTGTGCGTGCCGGAGTTGTCGCCCCGCGAGACGAACTGCGCCTCCGCCTCGGCGATGGCGGTGAGCGCCGCCGTCGCCGAGTCCATCCCCTCGATCCCGGCGGGGTCGGCCTCGGGGCCGACGATCACGAAGTCGTTGAACATCAGGTCCCGCCGGTTGACCCCGTACCCGTTCCGCATGAACTCGTCTTCGAGCCCGCGGGCGTGGACCATCACGATGTCCGAGTCGCCGTTGCGGGCGGTCTCCAACGCCGCGCCGGTCCCCTGCGCGACGGCGTCGACGGTGACGCCGTACATCTCCTCGAAGTCCGTGTGGATCGCGTCGAGGAGGCCGGTGTCGTACGTGCTCGTCGTCGTCGTGAGCGTCAGCGTCTCGCCGGCGACGCCGACCGACTCGGTCGTGCTTCCGCTCCCGTCGGTCCCGTTCCCGCCGTTCCCGCCGTCGCCGCTGTCGCCGCTCGTTGACGAACAGCCCGCCGTGCTCGCGATCGCTCCGGCGACCAGCGCGGTCACGAACCGCCTCCGTTGTATCGACATAGATACAACGGTGGGTCGACGCTACATATAACTTCCGCGCCGCGGCGGGCGACGGGGCGAAAACGCCATGACGGCCCGGGGGCATCCTCCGGGCATGGGAGAGCCGACCGAAGCCGGTCCGGACGCGGCGGCGGGACGCGGGCGGGCCGCGCTCATCGAGGACGGCGTCGAGTTCGACGGCCGCGACGCGGCGCTGCTGCGCGCGGTCGACGCGGCGGGGTCCGTCGCGGGCGCGGCCGCCGACCTGGGCCGCTCGCGCGCCCGCGCACTCTCGCGGATCGAGGCCTTAGAGGAGGCCTACGGGACGCTCGTCGAGCGGCGCCGCGGCGGCGAGGGCGGCGGCGGGAGCCGGCTCGCCGCGTCCGGCCGCGCGCTCCTCGACCGCTACGACCGGCTCCAGGCCGTCCTCGCGGCGGCCGCGGCGGTCCCAGAGACGGTGCTCGAGGGAACCGTGACGGCCGTCGACGGCGAACTCGCGGTCGTCGACACCCCGGTCGGGGAACTGTCCGGGCTTCACGGGGGAACGGGAGACGACGCGGACGGCGGGAACGAGAACGGTGGCGTCGGGGACGGCGCGAGCGGAGTGAACGTCGGCGACGCGGTTCAGGTCCGGATCGGCGCCGACGCCGTCACGGTCAACGACGCGGCCGACGCGGTGGACCCCGACGCGACGAGCGCCCGGAACCGCCTCGCCGGCCGCGTCTCGCGCGTCGACTCCGGCGAGACGGTGTCGACGGTCCGGATCGCGGTCGGGGCGGCCGAGGGCTCGGCCGACGCGACCGACGTCGAGGTGGCCGCGCTGATCACCGCCGAGAGCATCGAGCGGCTGGGCCTCGCTCCCAGCGACTCGGTCTCGATCCGCTGGAAGGCGACCGCGACGCGACTGGTGGCGCACGCGGCGTGACGCTGTCCGGTGGGCTCGCCCGTCGGTGGGGTCGTCCGTTTCGGTGAGGTCGATCGCCCGCCGGGGCGTGGGAACCGCTCTCGCGCAAGCGAACGGTTTTTGCGTCGACCGACGGGAGAGGTGGTATGGACGAGGACACCCCCGAGGGGGCGACGCCGGACGGCGACGGGCGCGGGTCCGACCCCGCCCCCGGGCCGTCGGCGCCCCCTCGGACCGACGGCGGGACCGAGCGCGCGGACGAGCCGACCGAGGACGTCGCGCTCGACCCGTGGGGGTCGGCGTCGGTCGGCGACTACGCGGACCTGTTCGAGGAGTTCGGCATCGAGGCGTTCGACGAGGTCGCCGACGAGGTCCCGGACCCGCACTACCTGATGCGCCGCGGTGTCATCTTCGGCCACCGCGAGTACGACGCGGTCGCCGAGGCGATGGCGAACGACGAGCCGTTCGCGGCGCTGTCCGGGTTCATGCCCACCGGCGACCCGCACATCGGCCACAAGCTCGTGTTCGACGAGATCATCTGGCACCAGGAGATGGGCGGCGACGCGTTCGGACTGATCGCCGACCTCGAAGCCCACTCGGCGCGCGGCATGTCGTGGTCCGAGATCGACGAGCACGCGCGCAACTACCTCCTCTCGCTGCTCGCGCTCGGCTTCGACGCCGAAGAGGGCGAGATCTACCGCCAGTCGGACAACCGCGAGGTCCAGGACCTCGGCTTCGAGCTCGGCTCGAAGGCGAACTTCTCGGAGTTCGAGGCGATCTACGGCTTCGACGGCGAAACGAATATCTCGCACATGCAGAGCGTGATCACCCAGACGGCGGACATCCTCTACCCGCAGCTCGTCGACGAGCCGAAGCCCACGGTGATCCCGGTCGGCCCCGACCAGGACCCGCACGTCCGGCTCACCCGCGACCTGGCGACCCGCGTGCGCTACTTCAAGGTGACCGAGGCGTTCGCCTCCTTCGAGCTGGACGACGACGAGCGGCAGCTGGTCCGGGCCGCTTACGACGCGCTCGCGGCGGAGCGCGCCGCCGGCGACGACCCCGACGTGCGCTGTGAGGACGCCGCCGAGTGGCTCGCCGACTACGAGCCGCCGGAGTCGGACCGCGAGAGCGTTGACCTCGCGGCCGCGAAGGCGAGCGCGCTCGACAAGCTCGAAGCCGGCGGGAAGGAGCCGCTCCGCCCCCGGGTGCGCTTCTTCGACCGCAACGCGACCGACGAGGCGTTCGAGGCGCTGATCGAGTCGGTCGACGGCGAGAAGCGCGTGTTCGAAGGCCACGTCGACGCCTTCGACCTCACGCGGGAAGAGGCCGAGTCGGTCGCCCGGGAGGTCGAGATCGACCACGACGGGTTCGGCTTCCGGCAGCCCTCCTCGATCTACCACCGGTTCATGACCGGGCTCACCGGCGGGAAGATGTCCTCGTCGATCCCGGCGAGCCACATCTCGCTGCTCGACGACCCCGAGGACGGGTACGACAAGGTGAAGGCGGCGACGACCGGTGGCCGCGACACCGCCGAGGAGCAGCGCGAGCTCGGCGGCGAGGCCGACGAGTGTCCGGTGTACGAGCTGTACGCCTACCTGCTCGCGGGCGACGACGACGAGCTGACGAAGGAGGTGTACTCGGAGTGCGTTAACGGCGACCGCCTCTGTGGCGGCTGTAAGGAGCAGGCAGCCGAGCTGATGCGCGAGTTCCTCGAAGACCACCAGGAGAAGCGCGAGGAGGCCGAGGAGCTGCTTGAGAACCTCGACATCGACCTCGACTCCGACCGGCGCGGCACCGGCGGCGAGCACTGAGGCGTCTTCGCTGAGCCGCGAGCCGATTCTCACGCCGTCTCTTTATACATAGACAGTGCGGTGGTGCGTGCCGACGAGCGCCCGCAGGGTGCGAGTCGCACGCGCGAGGTCGCCGGCGCTACGCGCCGGCTGCCAGAGGGACCTCCGGTCCCTCGCTGGAGTCAGTCGCCGGAGCGAAGCGACGGCGACTGACGAGGCTGGGGAGGCGTGAGGTGCGGTCGCTGTGCGGGGGCGGGACTCGAAGGGGCAGCCGGGAGGACAGCGCACGCTCGCTGTCCTCCCGGCTGGGGCTTCGGCGGTGTTCGTGGCCGGTCTGCCAGCAACTAGTTATAAACAAACGACTGGGACTACGGTAGTGTTTATCGCCGGTCCAGATTCAACTATTTATAAATAACAGCGATCGACCTACAGCTCGTCTTTCACGTACACGCCCAGCAGTCCGCCGAGCGCGCTCAACACCACGCTGTAAGCGACGCCGCCCAACACGATGAGGGCGGCGACCAGGAAGACCCCGCCGGCCGCGAGACCCGCTTCGAGCGGGAACCCGAAGAATCCCAGAAACGGAAGGACCACCAGCGCGAGCAGCAGCAGTCCGACGATCGGGATCGACGCGATCGCGCCGGAGAGCGCGCCGACCCGAAGCCCGTCGTCGCCGTTCAGGTACCCGGCGACCGCGCCGCCGAGGAGCGGTGAGATGCCGGTGAACGAGAGGAGGGCCGACGCGATCGCGCCGACCACCGCGTTGAGGAGGGTGTTCTCGGTGTCCATGTGCGGTCGAACTCTCGGGGACGACATACGTCTTGCGGACGCCCGAAGGCGGCCCGGTCGCCGTCGGTCGGCGACGCGACCGCCGGCAGAGCGGCCCGCCCGGGCGGCGACGAGGCGATAGTTTATGAGGCGGGCGCCACCTCTCACGGGTATGAGCGAGGAGGAGACGATCCACGTCGCGGACGTCAGCGAGGGGATCGGCGGCGACGCGACGGCGGACCCCGGCTCCCCGGTGGAGCTCCCGGTCGTCGACGTGCTCACCGGCCGGTCCTTCATCACGGGCAAATCCGGCTCCGGGAAGAGCAACACCGCGAGCGTCGTCATCGAGAACCTGCTCGACAGCGGCTTCCCGGTTCTCATCGTGGATACAGACGGTGAATATTACGGACTTAAGGAGGAATACGAGATCCTCCACGCCGGCGCCGACGAGGAGTGCGACATCGTCGTCTCCCCGGAACACGCCGAGAAGCTCGCGAACCTCGCCTTAGAGCAGAACGTCCCGATCATCTTAGACGTCTCCGGTTACCTCGAAGAGGACACCGCCAACGAGCTGCTCTTGGAGGTCGTCAAGCAGCTGTTCGCGAAGGAGAAGCGCTTGAAGAAGCCCTTCCTGCTCGTCGTCGAGGAGTGCCACGAGTACATCCCCGAGGGCGGCGGGATGGACGAGACGGGGAAGATGCTGATCAAGGTGGGCAAGCGCGGCCGGAAACACGGCCTCGGCATCGTCGGGATCAGCCAGCGCCCCGCGGACGTGAAAAAGGACTTCATCACCCAGTGCGACTGGCTCTGCTGGCACCGGCTCACGTGGGACAACGACACGAAGGTCGTCGGGCGCATCCTCGGGTCGAAGTACGCGAGCGCGGTGGAGGACTTAGGCGACGGCGAGGCCTTCCTGATGACCGACTGGGACGAGTCGATCCGCCGGATCCAGTTCCATCGTAAGGAGACGTTCGACGCGGGCGCGACCCCCGGGCTCGACGACTTCAAGCGCCCCGAGCTGAAGTCCGTCTCCAGCGACCTCGTCGGCGAGCTCCAGTCGATCTCCGACGAGAAGGAGCGCCGCGACTCCGAGATAGCCGACCTCAAACAGGAGCTAGAGAAGAAGGACCGCCGGATAGCCGACCTCGAACGCGAACTGGAGGAGGCCCGCGACCTGAGCGACATGGCCGACCAGTTCGCGCAGGCGCTCCTCGGCAAGGCCGAGGCGCCGTACCGGAGCGGCGGCGGCCGGGCCCGGGTCGGCGCCAGCCCCCCCGACGGCGACGCCGTCGCCGACGGCGCCGACGGGCAGTCCGTGCTCAAGTCGTACGACGAGGCGGTCGCCGCCACGAGGGGCGACGACGACCCCGCGAGCGAGGCGGCGCCCTCCGCCGACGGCGGCACCGAGGGGGACGCGGAGCCGGCCGCGTCCGCCGACGGCGCTTCGTCGGACCCGGACGCCGAACCCGCCGACGCTGAACCCGCGGACGCCGAACCCGCGGCCGAGTCCGACCCTGCCCCGCCGGACGACGTCGACCCGGTCACCCGCGACGACGTGGCCGAGAGCGCGCTCCGGTTCGACAACGCGATCGAGCTCGGCACCCGGGAGGCGGTGATCGAGGAGCTGCGCTCGCGGATCGAGGCGCTCCCGGAGCTCTCGCGCGGCATGCTCCGCCACTACCGCCGCGAGGGCGCCAGCGACCCCGTCGCGGCCCACATCGACGCCGGCGGCGACGGCGACTCCGGGCACGCCTACAGCCGCCACCGGCCGATCCGGCGCGCGGGGCTCATCCGCCACGCCGGTCGCGGCCACTACGCGTACGCGGTCCCGGACCTCGTCCGCGAGGCGTACGCGGACCGCCTCGACGAGGCGCAGGTCCGCGAGATCGTCCGCGCGGTCGAGACCGCCTTCGTCCCCCCCGCCGAACTGAGCTATCCGCCGGACGCCGACCCGGCCGAGGTCGGGGAGGGGGCGGCCGCCGTCCCCGACGACGGTGCGGCCGCCCGAGACGGCGCCGACGCGGCACCAGAGGAGACCGAGGGGGTCGTCACCGAAGCCGACGCGACGGACGCCGACGCAGAGGCGGCGGCCGAGGCCGGCGAGGTCGCCGAGTCGGAGCGGGCCGAGCCGCCGACCGACGGGGGCCTGAGCCACGCCGCGCGGCGGTTCGCCGAGCGGTCCGAGCGCTGAGGCCGGCCGGTCGACGCGACGGGCACGACTCAGGAGGCCGCGGTGTAGGGGCTCAGAACGGCAGCGAGAGGTACTCGCTCGGCACCGCGTTCCGCGCCGTCACCTGCGGGTCGACCACCTGACTGACCTCCAGGCCGCCGACGAGGCTGGAGAAGAGGTACGCCTCGGTGCGCGAGAACCCGTGGTGGTGCGAAAGCAGGTCCAGCATGTCGGCGTTCGCCAGCTCGACGGCCGCCTCCATCGTCTCGGCGCTCGCGACCGTCTTCACGGCGTCGCCGGTGTCGAGGAGGGGGCCGTCGAGCTGGCGAACGCCGACA
>NZ_SGUA01000012.1:0-87177 GCF_005435135.1 Halorubrum sp. ASP1
CCCCGGCCATCGCGCGGTCGCGGCCCTGCGCCTCGAGGACGCGCTCGACCGGACGGTCGCCCGCGGCGGCGGGCCGGCGTGGGTCGACGGCGAGATATACGCCCGGATCGCCGACGAGAGCCAGACGCGGCTGGTCCGCCTCGAGACGGACGGCACCGTCGAGCGCGTCTTCGAGGCGCAGGGCCGCGACCGCGCGATGGCCGGGGTCGACGTGGCCGACGACGGGTCGACGGCGGTCGTCGTCCTCTCCGACCCGACCGAGGGCACCGACCTGTACGCGGTCGACGTCGACGACCTCGACGCGGCCACGGAGCCCGACTCCTTCCGGCGGCTCACCCGCGTCAACGAGTCGCTCGTCGACGAGTTCGCGGTCCCGGAGGCGCGGCGCGTCGAGTGGGAGTCCGACGGCTGGACGCTCGACGGCGTGCTCTACCACGACCCCGAGATCGACCCCGAGTCCGGCGACCACCCGCTCGTGGTGGCCATCCACGGCGGGCCCATGTCGTACGACGAGCCCGTCTTCAGCTTCGGTCACGCGGCGCTGACGAGCCGGGGCTACCTCGTCTTCCGCCCGAACTACCGCGGCGGCACCTCGCGCGGCCGCGAGTTCACCGCCGAGCTCACCGGCAAGTGGGGCACCGCGGAGGTCGACGACATCGCCGCGGGCGTCGAGTCGCTCGCGGACCGCGGCTGGGTCGACCCCGACCGCGTGTTCGGCCACGGCTTCTCGTACGGCGGCATCGCGCAGGGGTTCCTGGTCACGCAGGAGCCGGACCTCTTCGCCGCCGCGGCGCCGGAACACGGGATCTACGACATCCGGTCGGCGTTCGGCACGGACGACACGCACGTCTGGATGGAGGCGGAGTTCGGGCTCCCGTGGGAGAACCCCGAGGCGTTCGACGCGTCGACCGCGATCCTCGACGCCGGGAACATCGAGACGCCGCTGCTCGTCATGGCCGGCGGCGAGGACTGGCGCTGTCCCCCGTCGCAGTCGGAGCAGCTGTACGTCGCCGCCCGCAAGCAGGGGGTCGACGCAGAGCTGGTCGTCTACCCGGACGAACACCACAACATCGGCGACCCCGACCGCGCGATCCATCGGCTGGAGAAGATCCTCGACTGGTACGAGGCCCACGACCCGGCGGTCGAGGCCGAGTCCAGGGACTGAGCCGCGCCGTCGGCTTCTCGGGGGCGGCCGTGGGCCGCCTCAGTGCTCGACGAACTCGACCAGCACGCCGCCCGTCGAGCGCGGGTGACAGAAGGCGACCTCGTGGCCCCACGCGCCGGGGCGCGGCTCCTCGTCGACGAGGTCGATGCCGAGGTCGCGGGCGTCGTCGAGCGCGGCCGGGAGGTCGTCGACCGCGAGCGCGACGTGGTGAACGCCGGGTCCCTCGCGGTCGAGGTAGTCCGCGATAGTCCCGCCGGCGTCCGGTTCGAGCAGCTCGAAGTAGCCGCCGCCGTCGAGTTCGAGGAAGACGACGCGCATCCCGTCGAACGTTTCCTCGTGAGCGACCGGGGCGTCGACCAGGCCGCCGAACAGGTCCGCGAGCGCCGTGGCGTCCCGCGTCGCGACGCCGACGTGATCGAAGCGCATACCCGACCGTCGCGGCGCGCGGACATAAATGGCCCCGGGCGGCGCGACCGAGCGGGAACGCGGTCGGGAGACGTGGGCGACTGTCGGTCCCGGCAGCCCGGTCGACCGATGGAAAGTGTTGGGTAGCTCCAGTGACAACGGGCGGCAGAGCCATCCCGTGAGCGACCAGAACCCCGACACGGCCTTAGAGCAGAAGACGTCGCGGACGATCCTCGACTCGATCCTCGACAGCGCCGTCCACGAGATGAACCGCGAGCGGTCCGGGCTGCTGCTCTCCGGGCTGTCCGCCGGGCTCGACATCGGGTTCGGTCCCCTCCTGATGGCCGTCGTACTGACGCTGTCGCCGGGCGGATACGGCGACCTCGGGACCGAGCTGCTGCTGGCGACCGTCTACTCCGTCGGGTTCGTCTTCGTCATCCTCGGTCGGTCGGAGCTGTTCACGGAACACACCATGCTCGCCGTGATCCCCGTGATGGACGGGCAGGCCTCGCTCGGCCAGCTGGGCCGCCTCTGGGGGCTGGTGTACGTCGGGAACCTGATCGGCGGCCTGTCGTTCGCCCTGCTCGCGACCCTGTTGACGCCCGGGCTCGGCGTCGTCGAGGCCGCGGCGTTCGAGGAGATCGCGCTCAAGCTGGTCACCCACGACCTCACGTGGCTGTTCGTCGGCGGCGTGTTCGCCGGGTGGCTGATGGGGCTGCTGGCGTGGCTGATCACGGCCGCCCAGGAGACGACCGGTCGCCTGCTGCTCGTCTTCATCGTCACCGGTACCATCGGGGTGCTCCACCTGCCGCACTCGATCGCGGGCAACGTGGAGGTGCTGTTCGGGCTGTTCTCCTCGCCCGCGATATCGATCGCCGACTACCTCTCGTTCCTCGCGCTCGCGACCGTCGGCAACGCGGTCGGCGGCGGGGTCTTCGTCGCGGCGCTGAAGTACGGCCACGTCGTCAGGGGCGCGGACTGAGCGCGCCGCCGGGGGCGGCTCGGAACCGTCGCCGCCGCCTTCCCGCTCACCGCCCGGGCTTGTACTCGCCGAACTCGTCGCGGAGCACGTCAGATATCTCCTGGACCGTCGCGTACGCCTTCACCGCGTCGACGACGTGGGGCATCACGTTCTCGGACCCCTGCGCGGCCTCGCGGAGCCCCGCGAGCGCCTCGTCGACCGCGTCGTCGTCGCGCTCGGCCTTCACCCCGTTCAGCCGGTCGCGCTGGTTCTGCTCCTGCTCGGGGTCGACCTCTTCCAAGTCCATTTCCGGCTCCTCGTCGACCTCGAACTCGTTGACGCCGACGATGATCCGCTCGCCCTCCTCGATCTCCCGCTGGCGCTCGAAGGCAACGTCCTGGATCTGCCGCTGGACCCAGCCGCTCTCGACGGCCTCTAACATCCCGCCGCGGCGGTCGACCTCTTCGAGGATCTCGAACGCCTCCTCCTCGATCCCGTCGGTGAGGTCCTCGACGTAGTACGAGCCCGCGAGCGGGTCGATCGTGTCGGCCGCACCGGACTCGTGGGCGAGGATCTGCTGCGTGCGGAGCGCGGTGCGCACGGACTTCTCGGTCGGGAGCGCGAGCGCCTCGTCTTTCCCGTTCGTGTGGAGGCTCTGGGTGCCGCCGAGGACCGCCGCGAGCGCCTGATACGAGACGCGGACGACGTTGTTCTCGATCTGCTGGGCGGTGAGCGTCGACCCGCCGGTCTGGGTGTGGAACTTCAGCTGCTTCGACTTGGGGTTCTCCGCGCCGAAGCGCTCGTCCATGATCTGCGCCCACATCCGCCGTGCGGCGCGGAACTTCGCGGCCTCCTCGAAGATGTTGTTGTGGGCGTTGAAGAAGAAGGAGAGCTGCGGGGCGAACTCGTCGACGTCGAGGCCCGCGTCGAGGGCGGCCTCGACGTACTCGATGCCGTCGCCGAGGGTGAAGGCGATCTCCTGGGCCGCGGTCGAGCCGGCCTCGCGGATGTGGTAGCCGGAGATGGAGATGGTGTTGAACTTCGGCGTCTCGGCCGCGCAGAACTCGAAGATGTCCGTGATCAGCCGCATCGACTGCTTCGGCGGGTAGATGTAGAGGTTCCGCGCGATGTACTCCTTCATGATGTCGTTCTGGATGGTCCCCCGGAGCTGGTCGCGCGGGACACCCTGCTTGTCGCCCATCGCGACGTACATCGCGAGGAGGACGGCCGCCGGGGCGTTGATCGTCATCGACGTGGAGACCTCGTCGAGCGGGATGGAGTCGAAGACGGTCTCGAAGTCGTCCAACGTGTCGATGGCGACGCCCGACCGCCCGACCTCCCCCTCGGCCATCGCGGCGTCGGAGTCGTATCCCATCTGCGTCGGGAGGTCGAACGCCATCGACAGGCCCGACGAGCCCTCGTCGATGAGGTAGCGGAAGCGCTCGTTCGTCTCGGCGGCGGTGCCCATCCCGGCGTACTGGCGCATCGTCCACAGCCGCCCCCGGTGCATGGTCGAGTAGACGCCGCGGGTGTACGGCTCCTCCCCGGGGTAACCGAGGTCCTCCCGGTAGTCCACGTCGACGTCGGCGGGCGTGTACAGCGGGTCGACCTCCTGGCCCCCGGTGTCGGTGGTGAACGTCTCCTCCCGCTCGCCGAACCGGTCGACAGTGTCGCCGTAGGTCCCGTCCTCCCACGACTCCTTGGCCTCCCGGATCGCGGCGAGTTCCTCAGGATCGTACATTATTCAACCGGTCGACCGAGCGGGACTTAACAGTTTTCAGGGTCGCCAAGCGCCCGGGCCGGGCTCGGCCCGGCCGGCCCGCCGGTCCGATTTAAGTTTCACGCGTCCGAGACGGCGGTATGGACGTGCTCACCGACCCCGCGCGTCGGTTCTTGGCCGCGACGGCGCCGGAACACACCGAGACGCAGGCGGAGATGGCCGACCTCGCCGACGAGTGGGGCTTCCCGATCATCGGGCCGGAGGCGGGGGCGGTCCTCCGCCTGCTCGCGCGACTGACGGACGCCGACCGCGCCTTCGAGTTCGGCTCCGGCTTCGGCTACTCCGCCACCTGGTTCCTCCGTGGCGGCGCCGGGCACGTGGTGTGTACCGAGTTCGACGCAGACGAGGCCGAACGCGGCGTCTCGTTCGCCGCCGAGGGCGGGTACGCCGACCGCGTCACCTTCGAGGTCGGGGACGCGATGGAGACCGTCGACCGCTACGACGGCCCCTTCGACGTGGTGCTGATCGATCACCAGAAGGAGCGGTACGCGGACGCCTACCGGGCCGTCCTCTCGAAGGTCCGGTCCGGCGGCGTGGTCGTCGCCGACAACATCGCCCGGGGCCCGATCGACTTCGGCGACCTCGTCGACCACTTCGAGGCCGGCGAGCCGCTCCCGGACGCCGCCGTCGACGCCCAGACGCGCGGCGTCGGCGAGTACGTGGGGACCGTCCGCTCGGACGACGCCGTGGAGACGGCGGTCCTCCCCGTCGGCTCCGGCATTTCTGTTTCGACGGTCGTCCGATGAAACCGAGCGAAACGGTTATCATGTCGAGTAGAAAACAACTACGCAGATGAGTCAAGCGGACGGAGCCGGCGGCGACGAGGGGGGACGAGGGGCGTCGCTCGTACGCGTCCTCGTGGTCGACGGCGAACCGGCGTTCGCCGAGACGGCGGCCTCGCGGCTCGAAGCGCGCGACGACCGGTTCGAGGCGGTCACGGTCGAGGGCGCCGAGTCGGCGCTGGACGCGCTGTCGTCGGCGTCGTTCCACTGCGTGGTCTCCGGGTACGAGCTGCCCGAGGCCGACGGCGTCGGGCTGTTAGAGACGGTCCGCGACCGCCACGGCGACGTGCCGTTCGTGCTCTTCACCGGGTCGGGGTCGGAGGCGGTCGCCAGCGACGCCGTCTCGGCCGGCGTCGACGAGTACGTCCGACGGGACGAGCCGGCGGACGAGTTCGCGCGGCTCGCGAGCGCGGTCGCGGACGCGGTCTCCGAGGCGCGCGGCGGTCGCCGCCTGGCCGCGCACCTGGAGCGCACCAGCGACGCGTTCTGTCAGGTCGACCCGGAGTGGCGGCTGACCTACCTCAACGAGCGGGCCGCGGGGTTCGTCGAGCGCGACGCGGACGCGCTGCTCGGCGAGCGGATCTGGGAGCTGTTCCCGGAGGTCGCAGGCACCGAGGCGGAGGCGGCGCTCCGCGAGGTCGTCGAGACCGGCGAGGCGACCGAGTTCGAGCACCACGTCGACCGCCTCGACGCGGAGCTCGCGGTGAACGCCTACCCGACCGCCGACGGGCTGGCGTTGTACTTCCGCGACGTGACGGAGCGCCGGGAGCGCGAGCGGGAGCTCCGGGAGGTCTCGGAGCGGCTCCAGCTTGCCGTCGAAGGGGCCGACGTCGGCGTCTGGGACTGGAACGTGCGGACGGACGAAGTCCGGTTCGACGACCGGTGGGCGGGGATGCTCGGCCACGACATCGACGAGATCGACTTCGACCTGTCGACGTGGGAGGACCGCGTCCACCCCGACGACATCGACGACGCCTGGGACGCCATCGAGGCGCACTTCGCCGGCGAGACCGACCCCTACCAGAGCGACTTCCGCATGCGGACCACGTCGGGCGACTGGAAGTGGATCCGCGACCGGGGCCGCGTCGTGGAGCGGACCGAGGACGGCGAGCCCCTCCGGGCCGTCGGGATCCACATCGACGTCACCGAAGAGAAGGAGCGCGAGCGCGAGCTCGAACGCTACCGCCGCATCGTCGACGAGCTGCCGGAGTCGGTGTGTATCTACGACGCCGACGGCCGCATCGCGCTCGCGAACGACCACATCGCCGACGTGTTCGGCACCGACCCGGAGTCGCTCGTCGGCCGCGAGAGCCGCCTCGTCGAGCGCATACAGGCGGCCGACGGCGACAAGTACGGCGAACTCGTCGAGGGCGAGCGCGACTCGCTGACCGGGACGGTCGAAGTCGACCTCCCGGACGAGCCCGCTGCGATCGTCGACTACGGGCTGACACGGCTCGTCATCGACGGGGAGTTCGACGGGGTGCTCGGCATCTCCCGCAACGTCACCGCCGAGCGGCGCCGACAGCGTCGGCTCGAACGCACCTCCGCGCGCCTGGAGGCCCTCTTCGAGCGCTCGCCGGACATGGTCGACATCCACGACGAAGCGGGGTCGATCGTCGACGCCAACCGCGCGATGACCGACGCGCTCGGGTACGACCGCGAGGAGATAGTCGGGATGGACGTGTGGGAGGTCGACGCCGAACTCGACCCCGAGGAGGGGGTTCGGCTCTGGGAGGGCCTGGAGGTGGACGAGACGGTCCGACTGGAGACGACGTTCGCCCGCGCCGACGGCTCGACGTTCCCCGCCGAGGTCCACGTGCGGCGCATCGACGTCCAGGGCGAGGACCGGTTCCTGGCGAGCAGCCGCGACATCTCCGAGCGGAAGGCGTACGAGCGCCGCATCGAGCGGGAGAACGAGCGGCTCGACGAGTTCGCGAACATCGTCTCGCACGACCTCCGGAACCCGCTCAACGTCCTCTCGGGGTACCTCCGGCTCGCGCGCGAGACGGGGACCGACTCCTACTTCGACCGCTGCGAGCGCGCGCTCGACGAGATGGAGCGGCTGATCGAGGACGTGCTCGCGCTCGCCAAGCAGGGCGAGGCGGTCGGGTCGTTCGACCCCGTCAACCTCGGCGACCTAGCCGCCGGGTACAGCGACGACGCCTTCGGATCGGCGGACGGCGAGGACCCGTTCGGCGACGACGCGGCCGGCGGGGACGAGCCGGACGCGCCGGTCGAGGTCGTGGTGGAGGCCGACGGGGAGATATGCGCCGACCCGGGCCGGGTCCGGCAGCTCCTCGGGAACCTGTATCGAAACGCCGCCGAACACGGCGGGCAGCGCGTCGTCGTCGGCGACCTCCCGGACGGGTTCTACGTCGAGGACGACGGCCCCGGGATCGACGCCGACGAGCGGGACCGGGTGTTCGAGAGCGGCTACACCACCTCCGAGACGGGCACCGGCTTCGGGCTCTCCATCGTCCAGCGCATCGCCGAGGCGCACGGCTGGGAGGTGGCCGTGACGGAGGGGGAACGCGGGGGCGCTCGGTTCGAGTTCACCGGGCTCGACCGCCCGGGGGCGGACGCGGACGGGCCCGCGCCGCCCGCCGACCCCTCGGGCCCGGTCGCCGAAGAGGCGGAGCCGCGGGACTGAGCGGGCGGGGACGGTCGAAAAAAAGCGGGCGTCGACGCGGGAGTCCGGCCTCAGAACGCGCCGGGGTAGACGCTGACGTCGGCGTGGAGCTCCTCGCGGAGCGCGCTGTGGACGTGGCAGATGCCCTCGGCGCGCTCGGCGATGTCGGCGGCGGTCTCGTCGTCGAGGTCGGCCTCGACGTGGACGTCGAAGGCGATCGATTCGAGGTCGTCCTCGTCGTCGAGGTCGGCGCTCGCGTCGATCTGGATCTTGCCGAGGTCCTCCTCGCCGCGCTGGCTCCCGCCGACGCGGAGCGCCGGGAGGTAACAGGAGGCGTACGTCGCGACGAGCGTCGCGTTCGGGTTCGGGCCCGTCTCGTCGGTGGCGTCGATCTGGAGGTCGAACTCGCCGACCTGGCTGGTGCTGGCGTACCCTTCCTCGGAAACCGTGGACGTCTCGATGTCTGCCATAGTCGACCGACCCTTCGTCCTCCCGCCGCTAAAGGCTGCCGACACGGGACGTGAGTGCCGGGGGACGGACGGGGTCGATACAGCGCGGTCGCGTCGCTCCGGACGGGAACGCTGCGAAAAATGGCGGAATCACCGGTGGGGTCGTCGCCCCCTCAGTCGAGCGTGTACGTCTCGTCGCCCTCTAAGACGACGGGTTCGGCGGCGGCGCCCGCGGCCGTCACCTCGTTGACGAACTCGCGGGTCTCGATCTCGATCGGCCCGAACGAGTCGTAGTGCATCGGGAAGACGACGTCGGCGCCCACCCAGTCGGCGGCGATGCCGGCGCCCGCGGGCCCCATGGTGAAGTGGTCGCCGGCGGGCAGGGCGGCGGCGTCCGGTTCGAGGTACGGGGCGATCACGTCGACCATCTCGGACATCAAGCCCGTGTCGCCGGCGTGGTAGAACGTGGTACAGTCGGGGTCCGACTCCTGGGTCGGCTTCTTGTCGCCGACGACGAATCCGGTCGGCATGCCGGCGGAGTAGTCGGGGTCGTTCTCGATGCCGTTCGAGTGGTCCGCGCGGACCATCGTCACCCACGCGTCGCCGCACTCGGCGGTGCCGCCGATGTTCATGCCGCCGGCCGGGAGCGTGTGCTCGTGGCCGAAGTTCTCCTGGACGTAGCCGGTCAGCTCCGGGGTTGCGACCACCGTCGCGTCCGGGAACTCGGCGGCGTCGCCGATGTGGTCCGCGTGTCCGTGGGTCAGGAGGAGGTAGTCGGGGTCGAGGTCCGCGGGGTCGACGTCGGTCTTCGGGTTGTCGAAGAACGGGTCGATGAGCAGCTCCGTGTCCTCGACGACGACGTGCCACGTGGAGTGGCCGTGCCAGGTGAGTTCCATAGTCCGTTCCGTACGTCTCGGCGCGTCGTAATAAAACTCGACGCCGCGGAGGCCGTCGCCCGTCGGCGAAAGCGATTAACCGGAACGGACGCGAACGTCCGGTAGATGCCCTCCCAGACCAGCGAGCCCGGCGGCCCGCCGCCCGCCTGCCCCGCCTGCGGCGAGGCGGTGCCGGACGGGGCGAGCTTCTGCCCCGACTGCGGCGCCGACCTCGACGGCGCCGCGGGCCCCGCGTACTGCGCCGACTGCGGCGCGGCGTTCGACGACGACGACCGGTTCTGTTCGAACTGCGGCGCGTCGCGGTCCGGCGGCGAATCCGCGGCGTCCGAGCGGTCGAGCGGCCGGTCGAAGCGGTCGGACGACCGGTCCACGTCGCGCTCGACCTCGTCGCCGGACGAGAGCGAGCGCGCTTTCCGCCGCCGCGTCCAGGACCACCTCGACGCCGGGTGGGACATCGAACAGGACGCCGGCGACCGGGTGATCCTCGTCGACAGGGGAATCGGCTCCGTCGGCGTCCACGTCCTCCTGTTCCTCTTCACCAGCGGGATCGGGAACCTGCTGTACGGCTGGTGGCACTACTCCAAGCTGGCCGAGCGACGGCGGCTCGTGCGCGGCGACGAGACGCGCGCTCGCCTTCCGTCGAGCGTGGAGAGCGGGGGGACGGTCGAAACCGTCTCCGCGTACCTCCTGAGCGGGTTACTGCTGCTGATCGGCGGCTGGATCGCGTTCCTCTCGTTCGAGTCCGGCACCCCGCCGGTGGCGCTGGTCGGGCTCGCGTTCGCCCTGCTCGGGGCGGGGGCCGCGCCGGCCGTGAGGCGCCGCCTCGGTCGACGGCACGGACTCACCGATTTCGGCCGGCAGCGGACGGTCGATCACCGGGTCGTCCGACCCCCGGAGTCCGTCGACGAGTCCTGCGTCGTCTGCGGCGAGGCGTTCGAGCGCGGCCTCGTCAGGCGTCGCCGCGACGAGACGGTCGTCGCCGGCGTGCCGGTCCGCACCCACGCGATCCGCCACAACCACTACTGTGCCGACTGCGCGCGCTCCGAGCTGTTCGGGGACCGCGTCGGGGCGCCGTCGCTCGACGAAGTAACGGGCGAGGCGGGGGAAGCCACCGACTCGCGCTTCGCCGACGAGGGCTCGGAGACGGACGCCGCGGACGAGGATACCACCGTCGACGCCGCGGACGGCGACGCGACGGACGCGGCGGCGACCGACTCGGTCCGCGAGGCGACCGACTCGACCGAGTGAGCCCGCGAGCACGCCCTGTCACGGTCGTCGCTTGCCTCTCCGGGAACGCTTTTCGGGGGGCCGCCCGTTCGGCCGCGTATGTACCGCGCACGGTTCCGCGACCCGGCCGGATCGATCCGCGAGGGCGAGTACGACCCGGCGACCGACACGGTCGCCTTCGGCGGCGAGGAGTACGCGCTCTCCGACCCCGACATCGACGTGCTCACGCCGACCGACCCGTCGAAGATCGTCTGTATCGGGCGCAACTACGCCGACCACGCCGAGGAGCTCGGCAACGACGTGCCCGACCGCCCGCTGCTCTTCCTCAAGCCGCCGAACGCGGTGGCGAGCCACGGCGACACCGTGACCGTCCCCGCCGGCAAGGACCGGATCGACTGGGAGGCGGAGCTCGCGGTCGTGATCGGCGAGCAGTGTAAGGCGGTCGACGCCGCCGACGCGATGGACGTCGTCGCCGGGTTCACCTGTATGAACGACGTGTCGAACCGCGACGACCAGAACCGCGAGCAGAACTGGGTGCGCGGGAAGGCGTTCGACGGCGCGGCGCCGCTGGGCCCGGTCCTCGCGACGCCCGACGAGGTGCCCACTGACGCGGGCGTCGAGCTCCGCGTCAACGGCGAGACGAAGCAGTCGAGCGACCGCGAGCACATGATCTTCGACGTGCCGACGCTGATCGAGGAGATCACGACGTACCTCACGCTCGAACCCGGCGACGCGATCGCGACGGGCACCCCCGAGGGGGTCGGCGCGCTCGCCGACGGCGACACCGTCGAGGTCGAGGTCGAGGGCGTCGGTACGCTGGAACACGACGTTCGCATCCCCTGACCGGCGCGCCGTTCTGACACCCACGTTTCCGCGTCTCGGTACCACACCGCGTTTCCGGTGAACGCTTATGTGCGAGCCCGCGGAGTCGGAGGTATGGAGACCAGTTCGTTCGTCGACGGCTGCTGACGGTACCGCCGCGGCGCGACGCGGCCGCCCCGTCCGCGAAGCGGGGTCGGTCGCCCGCGCCGCAGCACAGCGACCGGAGCGCGAGACGCTCCCCTCTCCGGGCCGACGCGAGCGCCCGACCGAATGTCACGAGACGACGCCACGACGAACGAGACCGCCGAATCGATCGACACCTCCCCTCTCGACCCCGCCGATCCCGACGCGACCCCCGCCGTCGTCGCGGCCCGGTCCGAGGGCGAGCCGCCTGACACGGCGGAGATCCGGGACCTCGCCGCCGCGGCCGGCTACGCGGTCGTCGGCGAGGTCACACAGCGGCGCCGCGAGGACCCGACCTACGACCTCGGCCGCGGGAAGGCAGAGGAGCTGATGCGGCTCGCGGCCGACGCGGGCGCCGAGGCGGTGATCTACGACGGGGGGCTGTCACCGGGACAGACGTTCTCGCTCGGCGACCTGCTGCCGTCCGGGACCGCGGTGATCGACCGCCCGCGCCTCGCGTTGGAGCTGTTCGCCGACGCCGCCGACTCGCGCGCGGCCGACCGTCAGCTGGAGCTGGCGCGGCTGCGCTACGAGCTCCCCCGGCTCCGGGAGGCGGTCGCCCGCGACGCGAGCGAGGACGTGCGCCTCCAGCCGGAGGGCGACAGCCGCGTGCTCGACGTCGAGAAGCGGATCGAGTCGGCCGAGCGCGCGCTCGACGAGATAGCCGACGACCGGGCGGCCCGACGGGCGGAGCGCCGCGACGCCGGGTTCGACCTCGTCGCGCTCGCGGGGTACACGAACGCCGGGAAGTCGACGCTGGCCCGCCGGCTCGCCGACGAGGTCGACGACCCCGAGTTCGGCGACGGGGGCGGGCCTCGTGACGCCGACCGCGACGACAACGGCGAGGGCGACCCGGCCGAGGGCGACGGGCCGCTCACGGTCGCGGACCGGCCGTTCGAGACGCTCTCGACGATGACGCGCCGGGCGACGGTCGGCGGGCGGCGCGCCCTCGTCACCGACACCGTCGGCCTCCTCGACGGGCTCCCCCTCGAGGCGGTGCGCTCGTTCCGGACGACCATCGACGCGGTCCGAGCGGCCGACTGCGCGGTGCTCGTCGTCGACGCGAGCGACGACCGTGCCGACCTCCGCCGGAAGCTCACGGCGTCGCTGTCGGCGATCGAGGCGACCGACGGGCCCGTGATCCCCGTGCTGTCGAAGGCCGACGAGGTCGGAGCGGACGGGCTCGCGGCCGCGGTCGAGGCCTACGAGGACGCGGTCGCCGACCTGGACCCCCGGGACGCCCCCGTCGTCGACGCGCTCCGCCCGCCGGTCCCGGTCAGCGTCCGCGACGGGACCGGGCTCGCCGACCTCGCGGACGCGGTGGCCGACGCGCTGCCGACGGCGACCGCGACGGTCGAGGCGCCCAACGGCGGCGCCGCCCAGGCCGCGCTCTCGTGGGCGTACGACCGCGGCGTGGTCGCGGGCGTCGACTACGGGAGCGAGACCGTCGCCGTGGAGCTCGCGGGGCGCCCCGACGTGGTCGCCGAGGCGGAGCGGCGGTTCGCCGACGGCCGGTCGTCGTGAACCGCGGGGCGGCCCCGTCGCGAGCCCTCGACCGCCAAGACCACGCTTAAGCCCGCCGGTCCCCGACCCGGTGACATGGAACCACGGGATCTCTCCGATCACTCGCCGTACGTGCCCGGGCGGGGCGTCGAGGAGGTCGCCCGCGATCGCGGGCTCGACCCCGACGACCTCATCAAGCTCTCCTCGAACGAGAACCCGCACGGGCCGAGCCCGGCGGCCGTCGAGGCGATCCGCGAGCACGCCGACCGCGTGAACCAGTACCCGAAGTCCTCGCACACGGACCTCACCGCACGGATCGCCGAGAAGTGGGGCGTCGACGACGGGCAGGTGTGGGTGTCGCCCGGCGCCGACGGCTCGATCGACTACCTCTCGCGGGCCGCCTTAGAGCCCGGCGACGAGGTGCTGGTGCCGAGCCCCGGCTTCGCCTACTACGCGATGTCCTCGCGGTACCACCACGGCGAGGTGACGGAGTACGAGCTCTCCCCGGCCGACGGGTTCGCGCAGGACGCCGAGACGGTGCTGTCCGCCTACGGCGGCGAGCGGATCGTCTACCTCACCTCGCCGCACAACCCCTCCGGCTCGACGATCCCGCTGGACGAGGTCGAGGCGGTCGCCGACGCGACCGCCGAGGAGACGCTCGTCGTCGTCGACGAGGCGTACGGGGAGTTCACCGACGTGGACAGCGCGATCCCGCTCGCCGACGAGCGCGACGACGTGGCGGTCCTCCGCACCTTCTCGAAGGCGTACGGCCTCGCCGGGCTCCGGATCGGCTACGGCGTCGTCCCGGAGGCGTGGGGCGAGGCGTACGCCCGCGTCAACACGCCGTTCGCGGCCAACGAGCTGGCCTGCCGCGCCGCGCTCGCCGCGCTCGACGACGAGGGGCACGTCGAGAAGTCCGTCGAGTCCGCGCGCTGGGCCCGCGAGTACATCGCGGACGAGCTCGACGCGCCCACCGTCGACTCCGCGGGGAACTTCGTCCTCGCCGCGGTCGGCGACGGCGAGCGCGTCGCCGAGGCCGCTCAGGAGCGCGGCGTCATCGTCCGCGACTGCACCTCGTTCGGCCTCCCGGAGCACGTCCGCGTCTCCACGGGGACGCGCGAGGAGACCCGCGAGGCGGTCGCCCTCCTCAACGAGACGCTGGCGGACCTCGAACTCGGTGTCAGCGCGTGAGCGACGACGCTGAGGCCGCGGCGCGGGCCGACGCGGAGGAGAGAACCGACCGCGGCCGGGCCGACCGCGTCGCCGTCACGGGCACCCCCGGAACCGGCAAGTCGACCGCGACGGCGCTCTTAGAGGACGAGTACGACGTGATCCACCTCAACGAGCGGATCAAGTCGGACGACGACCTCTGGACCGAGCGCGACGCCGACCGCGACACGCTCGTCGCCGACCTCGACGCGGTCCGCGATCACCTCGGCGACTGGACCGGCGTCCTCGACTCCCACCTCGCGCACCGGTTCGACGTCGACCGCGTCGTCGTGTTGCGCTGTCGCCCGGAGGCGATCGAGTCCCGCCTCGCCGAGCGCGGCGAGTCGTCGGAGACGGCCGCCGAAAACGCGGAGAGCGAGGCGCTCGACGTGATCCTCTCCGAGGCCGTGGCGGAACACGGCGCGGAGAACGTCTACGAGGTCGACGCGACCGACCGCGAGCCCGCGGCGGTCGCCGACGCGATCCGCGCGGCGGTCGAGGGCGAGCGCGAGCCGAGCGCCGGCACCGTGGACTTCATCGATTATATATGAGCCGGCCGCGAGCGTCGAGACGGTAGATGACCCTCGACCAGTACCGCTCGGTGGCGGACCGCCTGCTCGGCCCGTGGGTGTCGGCGGCCGACAGGCTCGGCCTCTCGCCCGACCAAGTGAGCGTGATCGCCTTCCTCGTCGCGGTGGGGGCCGCCGCCGCCTTCGCCCTCGGGTCGGCGCCCCTGTACGCGACCGGCGCGCTGCTCGTCCTCCTCAACGGCTGGCTCGACGTCGTCGACGGCGCGCTCGCGCGGCACCAGGGCGTCGCCTCCGACGGCGGCGACTTCCTCGACCACGTCCTCGACCGCTACGCCGACGTGGCGATCATCGCCGGGCTCACGGCGGGCGTCGAGGCGTACGCGCTCGGCTTCGCCGCGGTCACGGGCGTCCTCCTCACCTCGTACCTCGGCACGCAGATCCAGGCGGTCGGCATCGGCCGCGAGTACGGCGGGCTCCTCGGCCGGGCCGACCGCCTCGCGCTCGCCGGGATCGTCGGCGTGGTCGCCGCGGTCTACTCCGCGCCGATCGTCGCCGGACTGAACGTCGTCGGCCTGCTGCTCGCGCTGTTCGCCGCGGTCGGCCACCTCACCGCGGTCCAGCGGTTCCTCGGCGCCTGGCGGGACCTGTAACCGGCCCCGCGACGAACTCGTCGTAGCCGTCGAACAGGTCCTCGTCGTCGGCGCCGAAGGGCGACGGGAAGCCCGGCATACTCGAGTCCTGTCACCCCGTCGGGGGACCCTTGACCCCGCAGATGTTCGGGCCGTCGCGGCCGGTCGGCCCTCAGCCGCTCTCGTCCGCTTCCGAGCGCAGGTCCCGCGCCTCTGCCTGAGCGCTGTCGACGGCGTCGCGGACGATACGACGGCCGCCGTCGGCCGCCTCGATCACCGTCTCGCCGCCGTCGGTCGCTGTGATCCCCCTCCGTAGACGCGCCACGCAACGAGGGAACGATTTAAAAGCGTCCGGTCGGAACGAGGGGTATGCCCACTTTCGAGCTGAACCTCTCGGACGACGTGTACGCGGAGTTTCAGCAGCTGGCGGACGAGGAGTTCGTCTCCGAGGAGCAGGCCGCGGAGGACCTGATCGCGTCCGGTATCGAGGCGTACAACGTGAGCGTGGTCGACGAGGAGCCCCGCGACGAGATGCTCGACGGCGCCGAGAACAACATGTTCGACACCGCGGAGGACCCGGGCAGCATCGAGGACGACCGCCTCTGAGGCGGCACGGGGCTCTCGCGGCTCGCCTTTCTCCGGCTCAGTACTTCGTCCCGAGCAGCCGGTTCGCCGACAGCGTCGCCAGCCCCAGCGCCATCACGCCCGCGAGCAGCCCGAACGCGACGGGCCACCCGGCGGCGTCCGAGACGGCGCCGACGACGACGCTGCCGGTGGCGCCCGTCACCATGTAGGCGGTCCGGACGAGCCCGAAGCCGGCGCCCCGCTCGGCGTCGGACAGCAGGTCCATGAACCGCGACTGGATCGGCGCGCCCCACGACATCGCGAGGCCGACGAGGCCAACGGCCGGGACCGACACGAGGAGGCCCAGGTCGAGCGTCGCGGCCGCGGCGAGGGCCCCGTAGCCGACGACGCCGGCGCCCATCGTCACCATCGCCGTGGCGTCGCGTCCGATCCGGTCGGACACCGAGCCGGTCACCGGCTGGGTGCCGCCGTGGACGAGGAAGTACGCGGAGAACAGCAGCGCCGACAGCGCGCTCGACAGGCCGGTCCCGACCTCGAGGAACGTCGGGAGGAACGAGGCGGTCGCCTGCCACGTGAACGCCCCCATCGTCGCGAGCGCGGTCGTGTAGAGGATCCGCGGCCGCGAGAGCAGTTCGACGAGCGGGCCGACGGCGAACCGCTCGCCGATCGGCTGGTCCGGCCGGAGGGGTTCGGTCGGTCGGACCCGCCACGCGAACAGGACGAAGACGGGGACCGCCACCGCGGCGCCGAGGAGCACGCCGGCGCGCCAGCCGTACCGCGACCCGACGAGCGCGGCGGCGGGCGGCGCGGCGAGCCCCGCGAGCGGGCCGCCGGCGACGTGGACGCCGATGGCGCGGCCCGTGTCGTCGAACTGCCGGGTGAGGAACGTCGTCGCGACCGAGTAGTGGAGGCCCGCGCCGACGCCGAGCGCGGCTGCGAACAGCCCGAAGGCGAGCATCGAGGGCGACGCGGCGAGGAGGACGGAGGCGACCGCGGTGGCGCCGACGGCGGCGAGGATGACGCGGCGCTCGCCGTAGCGGTCGCCGAGGACGCCGGAGGGGAACTGCGCCAGCGCGTAGGTGAGCCACATCCCGCTCAAGGCGAGCCCGACCGTGCCGTTCGTCACGCCGAACCGGGCAGTGATCTCCGGGACGAGCGGGCTCACGACGAGCCGCGCCACCATCGTCCCGGTGAACGCGAGCGTACAGAGCGCGAGCGCCGTGTGTTCGTACCGCCAGTTCACGGTCGCCGTACCGGGTACGGGTCAAAGCGGCTTCCGATCGCGGTCAGACGGGCCGGATGTCGCGCGACGCCGGCGGCGGTCCGGGACGCCCCCCGGCGCCCAGCAACGGTTCACTCCGCGACGAACTCGATCGGGTAGTCGGTGAGGTTCTCGTACCCGTCCTCGGTGACGACGACGAGGTCCTCGATCCGGACGCCGCCGACAGCGGGGTCGTAGAGGCCGGGCTCGACGGTGATCACGTGGCCCGGCTCCAACTCCTCGCCACCGCTCGCGAGCCGCGGCGACTCGTGGACGTCGAGGCCGATCCCGTGCCCGGTCGAGTGGATGAACCCGGTCTCGGTCTCGGGGTCCGTGCGGAACGTCGGCTCGCCGGCCTCCTCGTACACCTCGCAGGCGGCGGCGTGGACCTCCTCGCCCGTGGCGCCCGGCTCGACCGCGTCCAGCGCGGCGCCCAGCGCGCGCTCGGTGAGGTCGTACCACTCGCGGAGGGTCTCGCTCGGCTCGCCGACGCAGAACGTCCGCGTCATGTCGGCGTTGTACTTCGACGCCTTCGAGCGCGGGAAGATGTCGACGATGATCGCCTCGTCCGCGCGGAGCGGGCCGGAGCCGCGGTCGTGCGGGTCGGCGGCCTGCGCGCCGCCGGCGACGATCGTCTCGTCGAGCGCGCAGCCGTGGCGCAGCAGCGTCACCTCTATCTCCTCGGTCACGCGCTCGCTGGTGAGCGGCTCGCCGTCGCGGAGGAGGACGCCCGCCTCCGCGTCGTCGCCCTCGCCCGCCACGTCGGCGCCGGCGATCAGCTCCTCGGCGGCCCGCATCGCGGCCTCGTTCGCCTTCTGCGCGTCGCGGATCGCGTCGACCTCGTCGTCGGTCTTCACGGCGCGGACCGCTTGGAGCCGGTCGTCGGCGTCGACCGCGACCTCGATCCCGCGGTCGCGGAGGGCGTCCGCGGTACCGACCGGGCCGCGCGGCGGCATCGAGACGGACTCGACGCCCTTGTCGCGGACGAACGCCGCGTACATGTCGTTGCGCTCCTCGCGCCCGCCGTACTCGTAGTCGTAGTCGGCGTGGCGTTCGACGGTGTCGGCCGCCGCCTCCGTCGTCGCCCGGCCGTACTCCAGCCCGCTGACGAGGACGTGGACCTCGCCGTCGGCGTAGAGGGTGAGGAACGGGTCGGGGCCGGTGAACCCGGAGAGGTACAGCTGGTTGGCGTCCTCCTGCGAGGCGTCGAGGAGGTAGCCGTCGGTGTCGAGGTCCGCGAGGCGGTCGTCGAGCCGCGTTCGGTTCATAGGCGTGCTGCTCGCGCGACGCCCAAAGCGGTTGTCCTCGCGGAACCGATCGCCGCTCCGCCCGCGGCCCGTGAGAAGACATATCCCGCTCGCTCGGGAACGCCGGAGCGAGATGGCGACCGACGGCAGAACGACGGTCGGCTCGCTGGTGTCGCTCCCGGCGGGGTGGTTCCCCGTCGCCGCCGCCTGCGGGGCCGGCGCGGCGCTGCTCGGACTCGGGCTCACGCGGGTCGGACTCGCGGTCGCCGGCGTGTCGCCGGGGGACTCGGCGGTCGCCCGGTGGATGGTCGGGGGACCGGTCTCGGCGGTCGAGGGGTCGATCTGGTTCCTCTTCGACGCGCACTGGGTCCGGACGCGGACGGGTCCCGGGCTGTCGGACCTCGTCGTCTTCGGGCGCCCGCTGATACAGGCCGACGCCGCGCTGTGGCCGCTCCGGGCCGTCCCGCTCGTCGTCGCCCTCGGCGGCGCGGCCACCGTCCGATACCTCGGCGTCGGCGACACGCTCGCCGGCGCCGTGACCGGCGCGGGCACGGCGCTCGGGTACCTCCCGGCGATGCTCGCGCTGCGGGCGCTCTCCCGCGTGCCGCTCACGCGCCACGCGTCCGACGGGCGGGTACCGATCTCCGACGCCGACGGGATCCCGGCCTCGGAGGCGGCCGGCGTCGCCGCCGGCCCCGACCTCGCCTCGAGCGTCGCGCTGGTGACCGGGCTGGCCGTGATCCTCGGCTCCCTCGCCGGCGCCGTCGCGGCCGCCGCGACCGGGGAGTGACCGGCGGGCCGGCGGCCTCGAACGCCGCCCCGTCCGGCGCGAAACGCCTATATACCAACTCCCGCGTTCGCGCCGTCGATCGCGCTTCCAGCGCGGGTCAGTCGGTCCCGTCGAGAATTCCGAATTGTACAGGGTTCTACACGCCGTTTTCGGCCGTGTCCTCGCGACGCCAGATACGCGAACATTTAAGTGCGTCGGTCACTTACCCGAAGGTGAGGAAACCACCGAGACCCGTCTCTCGGTTTCGTTGTTCCCTCCACGCACCAAACCAATGAGCGAGAACCTTCGAACGTACACGACCGAGAACGTCGACGACGAGAGCGAGACCGAGTCGACGACCGAAGACGAGGAGCTGCGGTGCCCCGAGTGCGGCGGGCAGTTAGCGACCGACACGGAGCACGGCGAGACCGTCTGCGTCGACTGCGGGCTCGTCGTCGAGGAGGACGAGATCGACCGCGGGCCGGAGTGGCGCGCGTTCGACTCCAAGGAGAAGGACAACAAGTCGCGCGTCGGCGCCCCGACGACGAACATGATGCACGACAAGGGGCTCTCGACGAACATCGGCTGGCAGGACAAAGACGCCTACGGCAAGTCGCTGTCCAGCCGCCAGCGCGAGAAGATGCAGCGGCTGCGGACCTGGAACGAGCGCTTCCGCACCCGCGACTCCAAGGAGCGCAACCTCAAGCAGGCGCTCGGCGAGATCGACCGGATGGCGAGCGCGCTCGGGCTCCCGGACAACGTCCGCGAGACCGCGTCGGTCATCTACCGCCGCGCGCTCGACGAGGACCTCCTCCCCGGCCGCTCCATCGAGGGCGTCTCCACCGCCTCGCTGTACGCCGCCGCCCGGCAGGCGGGGACGCCGCGAAGCCTCGACGAGATCGCGGGGGTCTCCCGGGTCGAGAAGGACGAGATCGCCCGGACGTACCGCTACGTCGTTCGCGAGCTCAAGCTGGAGATCCAGCCCGCCGACCCCGAGAGCTACGTGCCCCGGTTCGCCTCCGACCTCGGCCTCTCCGACGAGGCCGAGCGCCGGGCCCGCAGCCTGCTCGACACGGCGAAGGAGCAGGGGATCCACTCCGGCAAGTCGCCGGTCGGGCTCGCCGCGGCCGCCGTCTACGCCGCCTCGCTGCTCGTCAACGAGAAGGTGACCCAGAGCGAGGTCAGCGAGGTCGCGAACATCAGCGAGGTCACCATCCGGAACCGTTACCACGAGCTCCTCGAGGCCGAGGACTCGGTCGCGCTGAACTGACGCCGCCGCTGCGCGGCCGCCCGTCGCCGCGTTCGAAGGACGCTCGCCGGTTCACCCGCTTTCTTCGCCGTCCCAGTACCCCACGTCGTCGCCGATCCGGTAGTACCCCGACAGCGACCGTTCGGCGTCGCCCCCGGGCGGCAGCTCGTA
Organism: Halorubrum sp. ASP1; assembly: GCF_005435135.1. Classification (NCBI taxonomy): domain Archaea; kingdom Methanobacteriati; phylum Methanobacteriota; class Halobacteria; order Halobacteriales; family Haloferacaceae; genus Halorubrum; species Halorubrum sp. ASP1. The sequence goes on from NZ_SGUA01000012.1 coordinate 20,453, forward strand.
GAGGCTACGGCCGAGGTCCGCGCCGCCCGCCGCGGCGTCCGGCCGCTTCCGTCGCCACGCGGCGTCGTCCGCGTCGGTCGTCGTCCACGACAGGTCGTCCGCGTCGAACGGCGGCATATCTAACGGTCACGCCGGACCCTCAATGGCGTTCGCGTCGCCGGAGCGGAGTCGGCCTCGCGCCGGGAGCCGAAACCGCGAAGGCGACGCGTCGCCACCCGGAACCATGGAGACGACTCGCCACTTCACGGCGACGACCTACATCGTCAACGACGGGGCGACCGCCCTTCACGAGCACGAGCGGCTGGGGATCACGCTGCCGCCCGGGGGCCACGTCGACCGCGACGAGCTGCCGCACGAGGCCGCGCGGCGCGAGGTCCGCGAGGAGACGGGGCTGACCCCCGAGCTGGTCGCGACGGAGTCGGCGATCACGGGCCCGAACACTCGGGGGCTCCCGGAGCCGGCCCACCTCATGCTCCACGACATCAACGTCCACGAGGACGGGTCGGTGGGCCATCAGCACGTCGACCACCTCTACTACGCCCGCGTCGACTCGCGGGAGATCGCCCCCGACGGCGACGACGAGGTGGACCCGGCGCGCTGGCGCTGGTACACCGCCGCGGAGCTGGCGGCGAGCGACCTCCCGGACGACGTCGTCGACCTCGGCCGCGAGGCTATCGCCGCCGTCGGCACGGACTGACCGGGCCGGGCGTCGCGCCGAGACGTCCGGCCCGCCGTCGAGCGGTTCGGTCCGCCGCGCGCGGCGTCAGACGGCCGTCTCACGCTCCGGAAGGTATTTGAGTCGGTGTTGGCGACGTAAACGCAAGGATGGACGCACAGCGACGGGAAGCGATCGCCGAGTGGGACGACCGCTCGTTCTCCGACGGGTTCGCGGGCCTCCGGCGGGTCGTCGACGACGGGTTCTCGGGGGCGGCGACCGACGGGACCGGATGGCTGTTCCTCGTCGACGGGCGCGTCGTCGGCGTCGTCGACGCGGCGCTCGACGCCTTCGCCGAGGCCTCCGGGACCGTCTATCGGGCCCCGGACGACGCGCTCCCCGTGCTCTTCGCCATGCAGGAGCTCGGCGGCGAGCCGCGGGCGAAGTACTACACCAAGGACACGCCGCTGGACGAGGCCGACCGCAAGCTCTCGCAGGGGGGATTCACCGGGTACATCGAGCTCTCGGAGAACGTCCTCTCCGGCGACTACTACGTCGCCTACACCGGCGGCGAGTCGATGGCGGCGGCGTACGTCGGCAACGCCCGGCGGCTGGAGACGGGCGACGACGCGTTCGACCTCGCCGCCGACGAGGTCGGGATCTACACGGTGTACGAGGTCGACCTCGACGTCCGGCCGCTCCCGGACGGCGACGGCGCGGGCGAGTCCGGCGCGGCCGCCGGATCCGACGCGGCGAGCGACGAGGCCGACGAATTGACCGACGAGCCGGCGAGCCCCGGGGCCGCCCCCGAGGCCGACGAAACCGACGATCAATCCGAGGCCCCCGGCGAGCCCGGCGACGACGGCGGGCGGGAAGACGGGCCGTCTCCGACGAACCGCTCGGACGAACCGAACGGCGTCAACGTGCGCACCGCGGAGAGCGACCGCGACGGCGCGGACCCGAGCGACGGCGCCGACGAGACGGACGGGCCGGCGTCCGACGCCGTCCGGATCGGTGACGCCGACTCGGACGGCCGCGACGGCGCGGCGGGCGCCGACCGGACGGGACGGGCGCCGGCCGATTCCGACGGCGCGGCCGCGTCGGACGCGGGCGCAGCGGACGGCGACGCCCCGGACTCCGACGACGTGTTCTCCGAGGAGGCCGAGTGGCGTGAACAGAAGTCGATCCCGGCGCTCGACCCCTCCGAGGCCGGCGGCGAGCCGCGTTCCGGCGGGGGGCGGCGCGGGGCGTCGTCGCAGCGCTCCCGTTCGGCGAACGACCGCGCCCGGACCGGGCGGAGCGGATCGGACGCGAACGGCGGCTCGCCCTCGCCGCGCGCCACCGAGACGCCGTCGTCGACCCCGTCGGCGGTGTCGAAGCGCGAGGCGGCGGCCGACGCCGACCCCGAGCGGGTGCGGAAGCTCGAGGCGGCCTTGGAGGAGACGGAGACGGAGCGACAGTCGCTCGCCGACGAGCGCGACCGCCTGGCGGCCGAGCGCGACGAGATCGAGTCGGAGCGCGACGAGCTGGCCGAGGCGGTCGACCGGCTCGAGTCCGAGGTCGAGGACCTCCGCGAGGAGCGCGACCGGCTCCGGGACGAGCTCTCGAACGCCAGGGAGCGGCTCCCGGACGCGGAGCGGACGCTCACGCCGGGCGAGGCGCGCGAGGGGACCAACCTGTTCATCAGGTACGACTCGAAGGAGGGCACGACGCTCGCCGACGCCCACGAGGGCGCCGCCGACCGGGAGGCGCTCCGCGAGAACCTCCGGGTCGAACACCACACGAGCTTCGAGACCGACGGCCTCGCGGTCGACGGCCGACCGTTCGAGGAGTTCCTCCAAGACACCATCGAGTACGGGTTCACCCGCTGGCTCGTCGAAGACCTCCCGTTCGAGGTCCGCGGCACCGGCAACGAGGGGACGCTCCGCGACCTCTACGACGCGCTCCCCGAGGTCGACCGCGCCGAGATCGGCGGGACGGTGTCGATCGCGATCCGGGAGGGGGGCGAGGAGACCCGCGAGCAGCGGGCGTTCGACCTCGTGTTGCGCGACCGGATGGGCCACCCGCTGTTCGTCGCGGACCTGAACGACAGCCGGGACCCGACCGCGGAGGGGACGCTGGAGTCGCTCGTCGAGAACGGGCGCGACATCGCGGCGTCGAACGAGACGTTCGCGGGGGCGTTCGCGGTGACGGAGAGCTTCTTCGAGCCGGGGGCCCTAGAGACAGCGAGCGACGCGGTCGGCGGGGGCCTGTTCAGCCGGTCGAAGCGCGCGAGCTTCGTGAAGCTCTCGCGCAAGCAGGGGTATCACCTGTGTCTCGTGGAGGCGCGCGACGGCGGGTTCCACATGACGGTCCCCGACCTGTAACCGCGGGGAAAGCGTCGGGAGTAGCTCGCGGAGAACGGAAGCGCGGCAGGTGCGTCGGCGGGCGAAATCGAAGTTCCGATCAGTTCTCGAGCTCGGCGGCGTCGTCGATCCGCATGGACCCGAGCTTATCGACGGTCTCGTCGAGCTTCTCGTCGAGCTCGTCGACGAACTCGTGCGTACGCTCCGTGGTGATGGCGCCCTGACTGGACGGCTCGATGAGGTTCTCCTCCTCGAGGACGCGCAGCGAGTACCGGACCTTGTGGTGCGGGTAGCCGGTCTCGTTCGACATCTTCACGATGCCGATCGGCTCGTTTTCGATGACCATCCGCAGGACCTGGAGGTGACGTTCCAGCATGTCTACCTCCTTCTCTAGTCGATCTATCATGGCACATGTTAACTCGTCATGCCCCCGTTTAAAAGTTGCTGTCGACGGCCGCGGAGGCCCGCTCAGATCGCACGCTTTCACGTGGGAGTAATTAACGTGTTCGATCGCGGCGCGGCTGCGGAGAACACGCACGGTCCGAGCGCGAACGGTAACACCGATCGCGAACGATGCGGGGAGTAAATACACAAACAAGCGTATTCTCTCTGATATACGGGCTTTTCGATCCACATTTGTGGTAGTCTCACGGTCACAGACCGTAATCTGTTTTACCCCTCGCGGGGAATCGGCAGGTCGTATGACACTCACCATCGTCGGCTCCCAGCTCGGCGACGAGGGCAAGGGCGCCCTCGTCGACCGGTGGGGAGGGGACGCGGACGTCGTAGTCCGTTATCAGGGCGGCGACAACGCCGGCCACACCGTCGTCGAAGGCGGCGCGGAGTACAAGCTCTCCCTGGTTCCCAGCGGCGCGGTCCGGGGAACGGTCGGAGTCTTGGGCAACGGCTGCGTCGTCAACCCGCGCACGCTGTTCACCGAGATCGACGACCTGCGCGAGCGGGGGCTCGACCCCGACGTGCGCGTCGCCCGCCGGGCGCACGTCATCATGCCGTACCACCGCGTGCTCGACGGCATCGAGGAGGAGGTGAAGGCCGACGACGACGCCGGCGACGAGGTCGGCACGACCGGGCGCGGCATCGGCCCGACCTACGAGGACAAGGCCGGCCGCCGCGGGATCCGGGTCGCGGACCTGCTCGATCCCGACGCGCTCCGCGAGAAGCTCGACTACGTCGTCCCGCAGAAGCGCGCGCTCGTCGAGGACGTGTACGGGATCGGCCTCGCCGCCGACGACCGCGCCGAGGCCTTCGACGTCGACGCGCTCCACGAGGAGTTCGCCGCGATCGGCGAGCGCCTCGCCGACGAGGGGATGACCGTCAACTGCTCGGACTTCCTCCACCGCCGCCGCGAGGCGGGCGACGCGATCGTCTTCGAGGGCGCGCAGGGGACCCACATCGACGTCGACCACGGGAACTACCCGTTCGTCACCTCCTCGAACCCGACGGCCGGCGCCGCCGCGGTCGGCTCCGGCGTCGGCGTCACGACCGTCGGCGACGGCGAGGTCGTCGGGATCGTGAAGGCGTACCTCTCGCGCGTCGGCGAGGGCCCGCTCCCGACCGAACTCGACGGCGACGCCGACGAGGAGACGCTCGCCGACGAGATCAGGGAGAAGGGCGGCGAGTTCGGCACCGTCACCGGGCGCCCGCGCCGGATCGGCTGGCTCGACCTCCCGATGCTCCGGCACTCCGCGCGCGTCTCCGGATTCACCGGCGTCGCCGTCAATCACGTCGACGTGCTCGCCGGTCTCGACGAGCTGAAGGTCTGTACGGGCTACGAGCTCGACGGAACGGAGCTCGACACCGTGCCGACCACCACCGACCGGTGGGGGCGGTGCGAGCCGATCTACGAGACGCTCGACACGTGGGAGCCGTTCGACTCGGCCGCGGTCGCCGAGGCGGGCTACGACGCCCTCCCCGAGGCCGCCCGCGAGTACTTGGAACTGCTCGCCGACGAGATCGACACCCCGGTGTACGCCGTCGGCGTCGGTCCCGACCGCGAGGAGACGGTCGAGCTGACGAACCCGTTCGACGAGTAGCTCGGTCGCCGGCACCGCCTCCGTCGCCTCGCGCCGAAGCCGTTTTCAGTTCCGCGACGCCCAGTCGTCGGTATGTCGCAGCCCTCCAGCGGTCCCGCCGCCCCCGACCCGCCGGACACGCTCGTCGAACGTGTCGCCTCGCAGCTCCCCCGGGTGCTCCCGCTCGCGCTGGTTCCGCTCGCGACGGCGCTGCTGCGCGCTCGGGACCTCGTCGCGACGGGGCGAACGAACGGGTTCTCCCTGCGCGCGTCGTTCCCGGTGTACCGGTACGACCTCTGGAGCTTCGTCGACGCGCCCCGCGGCGGCGGGGTGACGGTGTCGCTCCCGTACGGGTCGCTCGACCCCCTGCCGCTCCTCGTCCCCGTGATCGGCGCGTACGTCGTCGTCTCCGGCGCGCTCAGCGCGGGGTACTTCGGGAGCGTCGCGGCCGCGATCACGACCGGCCGGTACGACTTCGTCGCGGCCGTCCGCCGGTTCGGCGTCCGGTTCGTCCTCCTCGAAGCGCTCGTCGTCGTCGCGCTCGGGGGTCTCTTCATCCCGCTGCTCCTCTTCCCGCCGCTGTTCGTGGTCGCGGTGTTGGCGGCGCTCGTCGTCTCCTACCTGTACTTCCCGACCGCCTACGTCCTCACGCTGGAGGACAGAGACATCGCGTCGGCGGCGCGGCGGGCCCGGGCGCTCGTCGACGACCACCGACCGCTCGGGTTCTTCCTCGCCGTCGCGGTCGTCACGGCGGTCTGTTCGGTCCCCGTGAGCCTGCTCGCGCACGCCGGTCCGGGCGGCGCGGTCGCGGCCGCGGTCGCCGCCGCGCCGCTCGGACTCGCGTTCAACGTCGCGACCGCGCTGAAGGTCGCCGAGATGGCCGGGACGGAGACCGTCGAGTGAGCGACGAGGGCGGGTCTCGGCGCTTACTGCGGGTCGACGTCGTTCAGCGCCGTCAGGTCCTCGTCGGTCAGCGACAGCTCCGCAGCGGCGAGGTTGGATTCGAGGTGCTCGACGCTCGACGTGCCCGGGATCGGAAGCGTCACGTCGGAGTGGTCGAGCAGCCACGCGAGCGACACCTGCTGGGGCGTGGCGTCCCGCCGCTCGGCGACCTCGTCGAGCACCGGCCCGGCCTCGTCGTCGTCGACGGCGTACATCGGACCCCACGGGATGAATCCGACGCCGTGGTCCTCGCAGGCGGCCAGCACGTCCTCGTCGTCGCGGTGGCCGACGTTGTAGCGGTTCTGGACGGTGGCGACGTCGACGATCTCCAGCGCCGTCTCCAGCTGCTCGACGGTGACGTTCGAGAGGCCGACGTGCGCGACCTGCCCGGCGTCTTTCATCTCCGCGAACGCGTGGACCGAGTCCTCGAAGTCGGTGTCGGGGTCCGGACGGTGGTACTGATAGAGGTCGATCGTGTCCGTCCCGAGCCGGTCGAGGCTACACAGCACCTGATTCTTCAGGAAGTCCGGGTCGCCGTGGGGGAGCCACTCGCCCTCGCGGTTGCGGAGCAGCCCGGCCTTCGAGGCGACGACCACGTCGTCGGGGTCGCCGAGCGCCTCGCCGATCAGCCGCTCGGAGACGCCCGGCCCGTAGGAGTCGGCGGTGTCGACGAAGTCGACGCCGCGGTCGACCGCCCGCCGGAGCACCGCCTTCGCCGCCTCCTCGTCGTCGGGGCGCCCGATGATGTCCTCGCCGGTGACCCACATCGCGCCGAAGCCGAGCCGGTTGACCGGGAGCTCGCCGCCGATGTCGAACGTCTCGCTCCTGCCGGTGGTGTCTGAAGCCATGGGCGGCGGTTCGCGTGCCATTCGGAAAGCGGTGAGGGTGCCGGAAACGGACGCGCCGTGACGGCGTCGGGCGCCGCCCCGGGACTCGCCCGTGTTGCGTCCGTCGCTACTCATAAACCGCCCCCGCGCGATCGTCGGGTATGGACGCCGAGCGCGAGGTACTCGACGTGTTGGCGCGGAACGCCCGCGAGGACATCGACGACATCGCGGCCCAGACGGGCCTCGACGCGGCGGCGGTAGCGGACGCGATCGACGCGCTGGAGGCGGACAACGTCGTCCACGGCTACCAAGCCGTGGTCGACTGGGACCGCGTCGAGGAGGGGAAGATCCGCGCCGTCGTCGAGATCAACGTCGAGCTCGACCGCGAGACGGGGTACGAGCAGGTGGCCGACCGGATCGCGAAGTTCCCCGCGGTCGACGCCTTACACCTCGTCTCCGGCGACTACGACTTCGCCGTCGAGGTGCTCGGCGAGACGATGCAGGACGTCTCCGAGTTCATCTCCGAGCAGGTCGCGCCGATGCCCGAGGTCACCCAGACGGTGACCCACTACATCATGGAGACGTACAAGGACGGCGGGATCCGGTTCGAGGACGGCGACGACGACGACCGCCTCTCCGTGTCGCCATGAGGCTCTCGAACCGCGCGCGCACCCTCCCGGAGTCGGGGATCCGGAAGTTCTTCGAGCTCGCGGAGGCGCGCGACGACGTCATCTCGCTGGGGGTCGGCGAGCCCGACTTCTCGGCGCCGTGGGCCGCCCGCACCGCCGCGATCGACTCGCTGGAGCGGGGCAAGACCTCCTACACCGCGAACCGCGGCATGGCCGCGCTCCGCGAGCGGATCGCCGCGCACCACGAGCGCTACGACCAGTCGTACCAGCCCGAGTCGGAGGTGCTCGTCACGACCGGCGCGAGCGAGGCGGTCGACCTCGCCTTCCGGGCGCTGGTCGACCCCGGCGACACCGTCGCGGTCCACGAGCCGACGTACATCTCCTACGGCCCGGGGATCGAGCTGGCGGGCGGCGAGCGGCTGACGGTCCCGACGCGCGCCGCGGACGACTTCGCGCTCACCCGGGAGTCGCTGGCGGCCGCGGGCGCCGCCGAGGCCGACCTGCTCGTGCTCTGTTACCCGAACAACCCGACCGGCGCGACGATGACCGACGAGCAGCTCGCCGAGGTGGCGGCGTTCTGTCGGGACGAGGACCTCCGCGTCGTCGCCGACGAGATATACGCCGCGCTCACCTACGGGACCGACCATGCCTCGATCGTCACGCAGCCGGGGATGCGCGAGCGCACCGTCGTCGTCAACGGGTTCTCGAAGGCGTACGCGATGACCGGGCTCCGCCTCGGGTACGCGCTGGGCCCGACCGACGCGATCGACGCGATGAACCGGATCCACCAGTACACGATGCTGTCGGCGCCGACGACGCCGCAGTACGCCGCGGTCGAGGCCTTGGACCGCTGCGACGACGAGGTCGCGGAGATGGTCGAGGAGTACAACCGCCGCCGCCGCCTCGTGGTCTCCCGGTTCAACGAGATGGGCCTCGACACGTTCGAACCGGGGGGCGCGTTCTACGCGTTCCCCGAGTGCGGCGGCGACGACGAGGCGTTCGCCGAGGCGTTGCTGGAGGCCGAGGGCGTTGCCGTCGTCCCGGGATCCGTCTTCGGCGCGGGCGGCGAGGGCCACCTGCGCGTCTCGTACGCCACCTCGATGCGCGAACTGAAGGAGGCGACCGACCGGATCGCCGCGTTCGTCGAGGGTCGCTGACCCCGCAACGCGGCTCCGGGCACGAGTCGGTCGCCGCGGTCTCTCCGTGCCCCTGCGAACCTAAACGAACAACTCTTCGCAGATTGTTCCACGTTCGCTAACGATTATCACGCTCGATCCTGATAGTCCGCGTATGGAGTTCCAGCTAACGGACGAGCAGAAGCAGCTGCGCGAGGAGGTCCGGAAGTTCGCCGACGAGGAGATCCGACCGGTCGCGACCGAATACGACGTCGAGGAGTCGTACCCGCACGAGGTCATGGACGAGGCGGCCGACATGGGGCTGCTCGCGCCGCACGTCCCGGTCGAGTACGGCGGGATCGGCTACTCGTCGCTGGAGAACGCCATCCTCACCGAGGAGCTGTTCGCGGCCGACCCCGGCATCGGGCTCTGTATCTCCAGCGCCGGCTTCGGCGCGGAGGCGCTCATGGAGTTCGGCACGGAAGCGCAGAAGGAGCGCGTCCTCCCCGAGGTGACCGCGGGCGACGCGGTGATGGGCTCGGCCATCTCGGAGCCGCAGGCGGGCTCGGACGTGACGAGCGTCGCCACCCGCGCGGAGAAGGACGGCGACGAGTGGGTGATCAACGGCTCGAAGATGTGGATCACGAACGGCACCGTCGCGGACTACTTCGTCGTCGTCTGCGAGACGGACCCGGACATCGACGACCGCTACTCGGGCTACTCGCAGATCCTCGTCGAGGGCGACCGCGACGGGCTCACCCGCGATAAGATAACCGGCAAGCTCGGGATCCGCGCGAGCGACACCGCCGAGCTGCGCTTCGACGACGTGCGCGTCCCGGAGGAGAACCTCATCGGCCAGCGCGGGATGGGCTTTTTACAGCTCATGCAGTTCTTCGACGAGACCCGCACCGCGGTCGCCGCGCAGAGCGTCGGCATCGCCCGCGGCGCCGCCGAGCGGGCGCTGGAGTACGCCGAGGAGCGCGAGCAGTTCGGGCGCTCCATCTCCGACTTCCAAGCGATCAAACACAAGCTCGCGGAGATGCACACCAACACCGAGGCCGCGCGCTGGCTCACCTACCGCTCGGCGTGGGCGGTCGACAACGAGGCCGGCGACCTCACCGCGCTCGCGTCGATGGCCAAGGAGTTCGCCTCCAGGACCGCGGTCGAGGTCGCCGACGAGGCGGTTCAGATCCACGGCGGCGCCGGCTTCGTCAACGACCACGACGTCGAGCGGCTCTACCGCGACGCGAAGATCACCCAGATCTACGAGGGCACCACGGAGATCCAGAAGAACATCGTCGCCCGCGAGCTGCTCGACGAGGGGATGTAGCCTATCGTCGGAGCGCCCCCCACCGGATCGGTATGTAAAAGCGACGAGGGTCCGTACCGTCCCGTATGGGCGAGGAGGCGAACGCCGACGTGGACGCCGACGGGGCGGCCGAGGCCCCCCGCGATCAGGACCCCGAAGAGCGGCTCAAGCGCCAGCGCGACGACTTACGGCTGCTGAACCAGGTGATGCGCCACGACATCCGCAACGACCTCCAGCTCGTCGGGGCGTACGCCGAGCTGCTCGACGACCACGTCGACGAGGAGGGGGAGAAGTACTTAGACGTGATCAAGCGCAACACCCAGAGCGCCGTCTCGCTCACGACGACGGTCCGCGACCTCGCGGAGGTGATGCTCCGCGAGGACGCCGAGCCGAGCCGAGTCACGCTCGACCGGGTCCTCTCGCAGCAGGTGGAGGAGGTCCGGTCGGGGTACTCGGAGGCCGTCTTCACCGTCGAGGGGTCGTACCCCGAGGTGGAGGTCGTCGGCGACGAGATGCTGAGCTCCGTGTTCCGCAACCTCTTGCGGAACGCGGTCCAGCACAACGACAAGACGCCGCCGACGGTGGCGGTGTCCGCGTCCGTCGACGAGGCCGCGGGCGTCGCCGAGGTCCGAGTCGCCGACAACGGGCCGGGCGTCCCCAAGGACCAGCGCGACGAGATATTCGGGAAGGGAGAGAAGGGGCTCGACAGCCCGGGCGCGGGGATCGGGCTGTACCTCGTGCGGTCGCTCGTCGAGACCTACGGGGGCGACGTGTGGGTCGAGGACAACGACCCCGAGGGCGCCGTCTTCGTCGTCAGGCTCCCGCTGTGTGAGTCCTGACGGCGACGCGGAGCGCCCCGTGGGTCTCGCCTCCTCCCGCCGCGCTTACTCCTCGTCGTACTCCATCGCGACCGAGTTGATGCAGAAGCGCTTCCCAGTCGGCTCCGGGCCGTCGTCGAACACGTGTCCGAGGTGGGAGTCGCAGTTCGCGCACCGGACCTCGGTGCGGCGCATCCCGTGGCTGGTGTCGACGTGCGTCGTCACGGAGTCCTCCTCGGCGGCGTAGAAGGCCGGCCACCCGCAGCCGGACTCGTACTTCGTCTCCGCCTCGAAGAGGACGGTGCCGCAGGCGCGACAGCGGTACTCCCCGTCGTCGGGCTGGTGGTCGACGTACTCGCCGGAGAACTTCGCCTCCGTGCCGCTCTCGCGGAGCACGCGGTACTCCTCCTCGGAGAGTCGCTCGCGCCACTCGTCGTCCGTCAGCTCGCTCGGGTCCCGCTCGTCGGTCTCGCTCATACCACCGATACGGACCCCACGGGCAAGGGGGTTGCGGCGGTCGGGCGGCGAAGGCGGCGCCTCGACGCCGCCGCAACCGGTTTCCCGCTCGGGCCGGATCGGTCGACATGGCGCGCGAAGTCACGCACGAGGAGCGGGGCCCGGCGGTTCTCGACGACGAGGACAAGGGCGACGACGGCCTGATCTACGTCTGTCGGTGCGGCCTGTCGGACTCGAAGCCGCTCTGTGACGGGTCCCACAGGGCGACGGCCGACGAGGCGGACGGCGTCGTCTACAAGTACGCGGACGACGACCCCGACGGCGAGCGGCGGGAGATAGCGGGCATCGACTACGAGGACGAGTAGCGCGGGGCGCCGTCGAGGACGGCGGTCGCGCCTACAGCACGCCCATCTCCCCGAGCCGCTCGGGGAGGTAGGTGTCGGTGACGAAGTCGAGCCCGCGGCTCGCGAGCGACTGCTGCTCGGACTTCTTCCCGATGTCGAGCTGGAGCTCGATCTGTTCCTCCCAGTAGTCGGTCTGGAAGCGCGGGTCCTCTAACTCCGATTCGAGGGCGTTGATGTCGGAGTCGGAGAGCGGGTCCGAGGGGAGGTCGTACTCGACGATGTCCTCGGGCTGGATCCCGATGAACCGCGCCTCGGGCGTCGCGAGGTACTTCGAGAGGTGCGCGGACTTGATCGAGCCGTACGCCACGGAGCCGTAGATCCGGTACGACCACGGGTCGCCGTCGGTGAACACAACGACCGGGAGGTCGAGCTCGTCGCGGAAGCGCTTCGTCAGCCGCCGCGTGGCGCGCGCCGGCTGCCCGCCGAGGTGGACGACGAGGGCGTCGTGTTCCTCGTCGAACCCGTTCTCGACGAGCCGGTCGCGCATGCCGCCGGTCTCCACGCAGAGGACGAACTCGGCGTCGTTGTCGAGGAACTCGATGGTGTCGGGGTTGTTGGGGATCTGGTAGCCGCCCTGTCCCACGTCGAGCTGGCAGTGGATCTCGCGGTCGCCGCGGTTGGTCTGCTCGCGGATCTCCAGCGGGCCCATCACCTTCGCGCCCGACTCCTCCGGGCGCATGTGGAAGTCCTCGCGGGTGACGCCCGTGACGATTTCGAGGTCCTCCACGAGGTCGTTCGACTCGTCCTGCGAGGAGAACTGCGCCTCGTCGTTGTCCCACGACTCGGAGAGGTAGTACAGCTCACGCAGCGTCGACGAGCGGTCGTCGTCGAGCTGGTTCGCGAGGAACTCGATGGTGTAGGCGGCCTTCAACAGCTTGCGCGCGCCTCGCACCGAGTTCGCGCTGCGCGTCGACGTGCGGTCGCCGTAGGTCCAGACCCCGCTCTCGTCGTCGTACTCGATGTTGCTCTTCGTCCGCGTGGGGAGCGTCATCTCCGGGATCGACCCAGACGCGAACTGGTCGTAGAAGTCCGCCGCCAGGTCGATCAGCTCGTCTCGTGCGTCGCTTTCTGTCGTCATTTAGGCGTTCACCGTCAGTTTCTCCGTCTCCACGCCGCCGACGCTGACCTCGAACTCCGCGTCGCCGTCGACCGCGTACGTCAGTTCCCGCTCGTCGCCCGAGGGCACCTCGGGCTTCCACTGAACGAACCACTCGCCGTCCATGTCCACCGCCGTCCCGTCCGAGAGGTCGGTCGGCTCGGTCGAGACGATGTCCGTGATCTCCAGCCGCTCGTTCACGTCGGAGTGGTTCTCGACGACGAGCGTCACCGTTTCGCCGTTCACCTCGCGCTCGACGCTCACGTTGTTCATGATCCGCGCCAGGGCCCCGTCGATGTCGGGGCGCGGTCGGCCCGTGACCTCCGAGACCTTGTCGGCCATCTCGGGGAGGATCCGACCCAGCACGTCCTGTTTCTCCCGGCGCTGTTGCATCGAGCGCCGCTTGCTGAGGTACGACTTCAGCTCGCGGGCGGCCTCACGCACCGCGAGCTCTATCTCGTCTTCGATCTCCGGGACGTTCGCGAGCGCGTCCTTCGACTCGCTCGTGAACGGAACGTTGGTGGAGGCGACGTGAACGCTGATGACGGCCGGTCCGTTCGGCATCCCGGAGCCGCCGGGCTGGTCGAGCCCGTAGTTCCGCCACCCGATCCCCTTTATCACGTCCGTCGTCGCGCAGGCGCCGCGCTGGTAGACGAGCGGGACGCGGTTCGCGAACCGGAGCAGCTCCACCGAGCCGTCCGACGGGATATCCCCGCCGTAGGCGATGCCGGCCTCGACGATGAACGGGTCGCCGCCGTGGACGTCGGCGTCTCGGGTCGCGGCCGCGTAGAAGTCCGCGTCGTACTCCTTCCGGAGCCCGGCCTCGACCAGCTCCGCCGTGATCGGCGCGAGGCAGTCGGTCGGGGGGGCGAGGATGTCCGTGGTCCGCATCGCCTCCAGCAGGTCGGCTGCGGCGTCGCGGTCGCCCGCGATCGCCGTCACCTTCGGCGGGTCGTCCGGCACCGTCCGCGCCCGCGACCAGAACGCCTCGACCACGTTCTCGCGCGCGGTCTCGCCGAAGGTCGCGTCGCGCTGCTCGGCGACGAACGACGCCGCGTCCGCGACGAGCCGTTCGAGGTCGTCGCGGGTGATCCGGAACGCCTCGCCGTCGAGGTTCTCGAACCGGCGCGCGAGCGCCTCCGCCATCGCCTGGACCGCCGCGTCGTCCTTCCGCGTCGACGTCGCCTCGTCGACGAGCGCGTACACGTCGGGGACGAGCGGCGACTCCGCATCGCCGTCCGACCCGCCGTCGTCCGCCTCGTCGCCGAGTCCGGTGACCGCTCGCCACGCGGCGTCGACCGCGTTCTCGCGGACGGTTCCGCCGAACGTCTTGCCGGTGTCGTCCGCGACGGTCTCGGCGGTGTTGTCGACGATCTCGGCGACCTCGGACCGTGCGACCCGGTCGTTGTTCCCCGCCGTCTCGGCGACGCCCTCGGCGAAGGCGGTCGTCGCCGCCTCGCCCTTGTTCGCGACGGCCGCCGAGACCGCGGCCGCGACGTCGCGGTCGTCGTGGGCGCGCGGCGGCGACCAGGCGAGCTCTCGACCGTAGTACACGTCGCGGAAGTTGCCGATCACGCTGTCGGCGGTCTTCTTGCCGACCCGGGTGAACTCCTCCTGGAGGAACCCGGAGACGGAGTACGACTCGGTCGCCTCCAGCATCTTGATCAGCGTCCCGAGCTCGACGCCGTGCGGGTGCGGGCGGATCTCGTTCGTCTCCGCCGGCAGCTCGTCGGTCGCGCGCTCGAACTTCATCGGCTCGTCGAGCCCCGGCTCGCGGAGTTCGAGCCGCGCGTGCGGGTTGACGACCGCGGTGTGTTTCACGTAGTCGTGGAGCTGCTGGCGGGCGCGCATGTTCGCCTCCATCTCCAGCTCGATCCGGGTGCCGTGGGGGCGGTCCCACGTCGTCTCCTCGTCGGCCTGGATCTCCGGCTCGTTCGTGTCCGTGTCGATGATGAGCTCGAAGTACTGCGCCCGCGACTGGCCCTTCGGGCGCGAGGTGATCTTCGCCGGCTGACCGGAGGTCAGCTGCGAGTAGAGCACGGCCGCCGAGATGCCGATCCCCTGCTGCCCGCGCGACTGCTCGCGCGCGTGGAACCGGCTGCCGTACAGGAGCTTCCCGAACACCTTCGGGAGCTGTTCCTTCGTGATTCCCGGCCCGTTGTCCTCGATGACGAGCCGGTAGTAGTCGCTCACCTCCTCTATCTCGATGTAGATGTCGGGGAGGACGCCGGCCTCCTCGGTCGCGTCGAGGGCGTTGTCGACCGCCTCCTTGACGGCGGTGACGAGCCCGCGGGCGCCCGAGTCGAACCCGAGCATGTGTTTGTTCTTCTCGAAGAACTCGGCGATGGAGATCTCGCGCTGGCCCTCGGCCAGCTCCTCCGCGATCCCCTCCTCGTCGCCGATCGTCGACTGGAAGGACGTCATTCGGTATCCCTCCCTTCCCCCGAGGCACCTAAAAACGCACCGGCGGCGCAGTGGAAGTGGAGCCCGGCGTCAGACGCCGTCTCCTCCGGGTGTGTGGGTCGCTCTCGCGGAGGGGATCCGGGCGCCGCGAACCGCTCCCGCCGACGACGCCCGCTACGGCCCGCCCGTCGTTACTTTGAAATAATTTAAAATTATTTATCTGTGTGGCGCGGTGACGTGTTACGTGGTGACGACCGTGCCGGGAGGGAGTACACAGATGACCGACGACGACGCGAACGGCGAGGCGAATCGGGCGCGAAGCGCGGCGCTACCGCCGGCCGCGAACCGACGAGCGGTGCTCCGGGGCGTGGCCGCGACCGGCGCCGCCGCTATCTTGGGGTCGGGAACCGTCGCGGGCGACCCCGGACGGGGGCGAGGGAACGACCCGGACGGGGCGCCCGGCGGCGGGTTCCCGCCGAAGGGGATCACGACCTACGGGCGGAGCGTCGACCTCGGAAACGGGTCGGTCAGGCCGTTCACGACCGAGACGCCGTCGGGCGAGCCGAAGTACCACGGCGTGGAGTTCGAGCGGGCGGCGCTGGAGGGGCTTCCGAGCGCCGACGCGCTCGCGGCGGCCGACAACCGGGCCGAGACCGACAAGTACCGCACCGGCGGCCAGGCGACCGAGGTCCACTTCAAGCAGTCGCTCCAGTTCTTCGTCCCGTTCCCGGACGCGGCGGAGACCCCGTTCACGTTCCTGGGGCTCAACTGGAACCCGGGCGGGCACTTCGGCGGCGCGGGCGCGTGGCTGAAGCCGCACTTCGACGTTCATTTCCACATGCTCGACCCGGCGAGAATCGACGCCGTCGAGGGGCCGCGACTTCCGCCGTACGACACCGGGAACGGAGAGTACGAACCCGGTACCCCGCAGCCGGACTTCGACGGAGAGGTGACGGAGACGAACTTCGACTACGCCCAGCTTCCGGAGGGGTACGCGCGGTCGCCGCAGCCGGTCGCCGACCAGCGCTACATCACGGACATGGGCGAGCACACGGCCCCCGCGGACGCGCCGGAGCTCCCCGACGCTCCGGGCGAGCCGGGCGACCCCGACGCCTTCGACAACACGCTCATCCAGGGGTTCGTCGGCGACGCCGACTCGTCGCGGCTGGCGTTCGTCGAGCCGATGGTCACGCGCGAGTTCCTCCGGGACGCCGACGGAAACGAGACGTACGAGGTCCCGCAGCCGGATGTGTACCCGCACGAGCAGCGGCATCCGACCCAGTACGGGGTCCGCGACGTACCCTCGAAGGACGCGGTCGCTGTGATGTTGAGCGGGTTCGAGCCGGTCTGATCGCGGAGCCGCCACTCGTTCGTTTCAGAGCGTCGCCCGTAGGCGTCGGTTCGCCCGCCGACAGGTTTCTCACTGCGACGCCCCATTCTCGATCCATGACGGACTGGACGGCCGACGAGATGCCGCGACTGGACGGGAAGACGGTGGTCGTCACCGGCGCGAACAGCGGGCTCGGCTACGCGGGCACGCGAGAGTTCGCCGCGAAGGGCGCGACCGTCGTGATGGCGTGTCGGAGCGTCGAGCGCGCCGAGGACGCGGCCGACGAGATCCGGTCCGAGGTCCGGGGAAGCCTCGACGGCGACCTCGACGTCCGCGAGTGCGACCTCGCCTCGCTCGACTCGGTGCGGGCGTTCGCGGAGGGGCTGGCGGACGACTACGACGCCGTCGACGCCCTCTGTAACAACGCCGGCGTGATGGCCATCCCGCGGAGCGAGACCGAGGACGGGTTCGAGACGCAGTTCGGCGTCAACCACCTCGGCCACTTCGCGCTCACGGGGCGGCTGTTCGACCTCCTCGCCGACGCCGAGGGAATCGGCGGCGACGCGCGCGTCGTCACCCAGTCGTCCGGTGCCCACGAGCAGGGCGAGATGGACTTCTCCGACCTCAACTGGGAGCGCTCCTACGGGAAGTGGCGGGCGTACGGGCGCAGCAAGCTCGCGAACCTGCTGTTCGCCTACGAGCTCCAGCGCCGCCTCGACGCGGCCGACGACGAGGGGGACGGTCCGGGGATCCGCAGCGTCGCCTGCCACCCGGGTTACACGGACACGAACCTCCAGCTGCGCACCGCCGAGGAGAGCGGGAACCCCCTGATGAAGGTCGGGATGAAGGCCGCGAACGCGGTGCTGGGCCAAGACGCCGACGTCGGGGTCGAGCCGATGCTGTACGCGGCGACGGCCGACGTCGACGGCGGCGCCTACGTCGAACCCGGCGGGCTGATGAACATGCGCGGGCACCCGACCGTGGGGCGCTCGAACGACGCCTCCTACGACCGCGACGACGCCCGGGAGCTCTGGGCGTACTCGACCGAGGCGACCGGCGTCGAGTACCCGTTGTAGGCGGTCGTCGAGCGTCGCCGCAACCGGCGCGGTCCCCGCGCACCGGTCCGTGGCGTCAGTGAAGCGTCCCCTCCCGGACGTGTGCGTCGTGCGCGAACAGCGCGTACCCTACGTCGACCGCGCGGTGTCCGGTCTCGGCGGCGATGTCGCGGATGGGTTCGATCATCGTCACGTAATCGTCGGCGTCGAACGACTCCTTCCGGCCCTCGAGGTAGCCGAGCCGCTCTAACGACGCCCAGACGCGCGTGTCGACGACGGCGTGGCGGTCGCCGTCGAGCGCCGCGAGCACGCACGAGGCGGTCGGCGCCTTGAAGCCGGCGAGACCGGTGATCAGGTGGATCGTCGAGAAGTCACCGTCCACGGCGCGGGCGTTCCGCGTCACCTCGCGGCACCGGGACTCGGGGTTCTTCTCGACGTGATAGGCGCTCCGAGTCGAGGACTCGTAGGCGATCTCGTACAGCTGCTCGCGCGTGAGGTGTCCCTGCGACCGGTACGCCTCGCCGAACTCCGCTAAGCGCTCCGGGAGGACGCCCTGGGTCTCGGCGTAGCGGTCGAGGTTCTCGGCGACGAACGCGTCGCGGTCGGCGGGCTCCATGGCCGGCGATTCGGGTCCGGCGACCAAAACGGCGGCGCCGCGGCTCGCGGTGATGATATACGGGGAACGCGTTTCGAGAGCTGTCCGAGTTCGTCGGTAGCGGATGCCGCGACCGAGCTACAGCCGAGTGAGGTTCGTCGCGCGCGGACCCTTGTCCGCCTCCTCGATCTCGAACTCTACCTCCTGTCCCTCCTCGAGGTCCGGGCCGCCGACGTCTTCCATGTGGAAGAACACGTCCTCGTCAGCGTCGTCAGTCTCGATGAATCCGTAGCCGCCGGTGTCGTTGAAGAAGTCGACCTTGCCTGTCGCCATCGCGTCCTAACTCTCTCCCGACGTGGTCATAAGTGTTGTGTGCTGCGGCAGACCGCAGTCACACGCGCTGTGGCGCGCGTATTCGGCCCATACGAAGGTCTCCGCCGCTCGATCGGCGGCGCTCGAGTGACGAGGCTCACTCGCGGACCGCGACCTCGTCGCCGACGCGGATCGTCTCCCCGCGGTGGCGTTCCGGGATCCGCGCGATGGTCGTCAGCGAGTAGTAGTGGTCGAACGCGTCCGCCTCGGCCCACTCGGGGAACGTCGCCTCGCGGCGCCGCACGAACCGCTCGCGGAACTCGGGGGTCGGCTCGCCGGTGTCGGGATCGCGTTCGGGGACGACGCACCGCCCGCACGGCGTCACGCCCTCGACGCGGACGCCGCCTATCTCGAACGCCGGCGCCCCCTCGCCGACGAACCGGTCCTCCCAGAACGCCGGGACGCCCGAGACCTCCACGTTCGCCCGGAGCCGGCGACGCGCGCCGTCGACGGTCACCCCGTCGAACCACGACGCGACCGCCTCCAGCGTCGCGGTGCTGACGACCGACGGGCCCATGTCCCGGCGGTCGACGTACCCGAGCGACTCGTCCCGCCTGAGCCGGAGGTCCGCGTCGAAGAAGTCGCCGAACCACGCTGCGGCGCGGGCCGGCTCAGCCTCCAGATCGAACCGCCGAACGGCCCCGTCGGGCGTCTCGACCCGCAGCGCGCCCGACTCGGGGTCGAAGTCGGTCGCGAGGTCGTGGACCCGGTCGGTCCGCTTCCCGTTGACGACATCGCCGTCGGCGTCGAACAGCGCGAACTCGCGGTCGCGTTCCAGCGTCCCGCCGTCGAGGACCCGTGCGGCCTCGACGTCGACCCCGTCTAACCCCTTCACCGGAAACACCGTGAGTCGCTCCACGCGAGCCATACCTCGGGGAGGGGCGCCGCGTCCAATAGCCTTCCGTCGACCGCGGTTTCGAAGACTCGCTCCCCCGCGGAGGCGGCGTCGTTCCGCTCGATCCCGGGCTCGGCGGATCTCGATCAGGCTCACGGCACCGAGATCGCTTTCGATCCGAAGAAATCGGCCGCTCGAACCTTTGGTTTCGAAGTGGAAAACGCACTAAGGGTGTAGCCCGTAAGACTACCCAAGATGAGCACCAGGACCACCCACCTCGACATCACGGGGATGAGCTGCGCCAACTGCTCGGCGAGCGTGTCCGACGCCGTGGGGTCGCTCGACGGCGTCTCGCGGGCGGACGCGAACTACGCGACCGACGAGGCGACGGTCGAGTACGACCCCGAGGCGACCTCGCTCGCCGCAATCTACGACGCGATCGAGTCGGCGGGCTACGGCGCGGTGGCCGAGACGGCGACCGTGGCGATCACCGACATGACGTGCGCGAACTGCGCGGACGCCAACCGCGACGCCTTGGAGTCCGTGCCCGGCGTCGTCGAGGCCGACGTGAACTACGCGACCGACGAGGCGCAGGTGCGGTACAACCCCGCCGAGACCTCGCTGTCGGCGCTGTACGACGCCGTCGAGGACGCGGGCTACTCCCCGGTCCGAGAGGGCGACGGCGAGACGGCCGACGGCGAAGGCGAGGGATCGGGCGAGAGCGCGCGGGACGCCGCGCGAAACGCCGAGATCCGCAAACAGCTCCGGCTGACGCTGTTCGGCGCCGCGCTGTCCGCGCCCCTCCTCTTTTTCATGGTCGACAAGCTGCTCCTCGGTGGCGCGGTGGTGCCCGACCGCATCTTCGGCGTCAGAGCCGTATGGGCCCAGTTCGCGCTCGCGACGCCGGTACAGGTCGTGCTCGGCCGGCCCTTCTACGTGAACTCCTACAAGGCGCTCGTCACGAACGGCCGCGCCAACATGGACGTGCTGATCGCCTTGGGCTCGACGACGGCGTACGTCTACTCCGTCGCCGTCCTCCTCGACCTGGTCGCCGGGAGCGTCTACTTCGACACGGCGGCGCTCATCCTCGTCTTCATCACCCTCGGCAACTACCTCGAAGCCCGCTCGAAGGGGCAGGCCGGCGAGGCGCTCCGGAAGCTGCTGGAGATGGAGGCCGACACCGCCACCCTCGTCGACGGGGACGGGACCGAACGCGAGGTGCCGATCGAGGAGGTCGAGGTCGGCGACCGCATGAAGGTCCGCCCCGGCGAGCAGGTCCCGACCGACGGCGTCGTGGTCGAGGGCCAGTCCGCCGTCGACGAGTCGATGGTGACCGGCGAGTCCGTCCCCGTCGAGAAGTCGGAGGGCGACGAGGTCGTCGGCTCCACCATCAACGAGAACGGGCTCCTCGTGGTCGAGGCGACGAAGGTCGGCGCCGACACCGCGCTCCAGCAGATCGTCCAGACCGTCAAGGAGGCGCAGTCCCGTCAGCCCGACATCCAGAACCTCGCGGACCGGATCTCCGCGTACTTCGTGCCCGCGGTCATCGCGAACGCGCTGCTGTGGGGCGTCGTCTGGTTCCTCTTCCCCGAGGCGCTCGCCGGGTTCGTCGACCGGCTCCCGCTGTGGGGCCAGGTCGCCGGCGGCCCCGTCGGCGGGACCGTCTCGACGTTCGAGTTCGCGGTCGTCGTCTTCGCCTCGTCGGTCCTGATCGCCTGCCCCTGCGCGCTGGGGCTCGCGACGCCGGCCGCGACGATGGTCGGGACCACCATCGGCGCGCAACACGGCGTCCTGTTCAAGGGCGGCGACGTGCTCGAGCGCGCGAAGGACGTCGACACCGTCGTGTTCGACAAGACGGGGACGCTCACGGCTGGCGAGATGGAACTCACCGACGTGGTCGCCGTCGGTGACGACGGCGGGACCGTCGCCGACGGCGGGACCGTCGCCGAGCGCGGCGACGCGGCGGACGAGGGCTCGGCGGCCGGTGGCGGCGCCGAGGCCCCCGAGGACGAGGTCCTCCGGCTCGCCGCGAGCGCGGAGCGCGGCAGCGAACACCCGCTCGCCCGCGCCATCGTCGAGGGCGCCGAGTCGCGCGGCCTCGACCTCGCCGACCCCGAGGAGTTCGAGAACGTACCCGGACACGGCGTGCGAGCGACCGTGGACGGGGACGAGGTGCTGGTCGGCAACCGGAAGCTGCTGCGGGACGCCGGCGTCGACGCCGCGCCCGCCGCGGAGACGATGGAGCGGCTCGAACGCGAGGGCAAGACGGCGATGCTCGTCGCCCGCCTGCCCGCCGGCGACGAGGACGGGGAACTCCTCGGCGTCGTCGCCGACGCGGACACGGTGAAGCCGAGCGCGGAGCGCGCGGTCGGCCAGCTCCGCGAGCGCGGCGTCGACGTGATGATGATCACGGGCGACAACGAACGCACCGCCCGCGCCGTGGCCGAGCGGGTCGGGATCGACCCCGACAACGTCCGCGCGGGTGTCCTCCCCGAAGACAAGTCCGACGCCGTCGAGGCGATCCAGGCGGACGGCCGCCGGGCGATGATGGTCGGCGACGGCGTCAACGACGCGCCCGCGCTGGCGGTCGCGTACGTCGGCACCGCCATCGGCTCCGGGACCGACGTGGCCATCGAGGCCGCGGACGTGACGCTGATGCGCGACGACCCGCTCGACGTGGTGAAGGCGATCCGCGTCTCGGACGCGACGCTCCAGAAGATCAAACAGAACCTCGTGTGGGCGCTCGGCTACAACACCGCGATGATCCCGCTCGCGTCGCTCGGGCTGCTCCAGCCGGTCCTCGCGGCCGGGGCGATGGCGGTCTCGTCGGTGTCCGTGCTCACGAACAGCCTCCTGTTCCGCCGGTACGACCCCGAGGGCGACTACCGGCTCCTCGGGTTCCTCCGCCGCTGACCGGCGCCGAACGGCGCTTTCCTCCCCCGCGCGGCGTCCCGAAGCCCCAAGGCGGGGCGGCGCATATGCCGCGACATGGCCACCCTCCTCGTCGTCGGCGGCAGCGGCTTCATCGGGCGCGACGTCTGCCGGTTCGCGGTCCGCGACGGCCACGAGGTCCGCAGCGTCTCGCGGAGCGGCCGCCCCGACGTCGACGCCGAGTGGGCGGACGCCGTCTCGTGGACGAGCGCCGACCTCTTTCGCCCGAACGCCTGGCGCGACCGCCTCGACGGCGTCGACGCCGTGGTCCACGCGGTCGGGACGCTCACCGAGTCGCCGAGCGACGGGGTCACCTTCGAACGGGTCAACGGCGACGCGGCCGTCCTGACGGCGCTGGAGGCGGAACGCGCCGGCGTCGACGCCTTCGTCTTCCTCTCCGCGGCGGCGAAGCCCCCCGGCGTGCGGAGCGCCTACCTGACGGCGAAGCGCCGCGCCGAGTCGTCCATCGCGGACCTCGACCTCGACGTCGTGACGCTCCGCCCGGGCCCGGTGTACGGCGAGGGACAGCCGCACCTCCCGGGCGTCGCCGACCGCGTGCTCCGGTTCCTCGCGAGCGCGCGGCCGATCGCTTCGCGGCTGGGCGAGGCGCGGCCGCTGGCCGTCGGCACGGTCGCCCGGGCGTCGTACCGCGCCGCGCTGGACCCGGACGAGCGGCTGCTCGACGTGTCGGACATCCGTGAACTCGCCGGGTGACGCGCGGGTGACGCGACCCGAGCGTCGCCGAGCGCCCCCGCTACCGGGCGCTGCGCTCCTTGGCTACCTCCAGCGAGATGAAGAAGCCGAAGTACGCCGGGATCCCCGCGAGCATGAACATGTACAGCACCCACCGCGGGGCCGTCGGAAAGGCGAAGTCGTACAGCAGCGACGCGAGCCCCACCCACGCGAGCGCGAACAGCAGGTCCTGCGCCATGCCGGTGCCGTTCTCGCTGAGCACCGTCCGGGCGCGGTCGGCGACGCTCGGGTCGGTCTCGTCGTTCGGCGTCTCCGCGGCGTCCGAGTCGGGCATGGATAGAGTGTGCGTGAAGGGGTACGTCGGCCTTGCGGAATCGCGCGGGGCCGTCCGCGCGACGAAGCGGTTCTCGGTCCGGGAGAGGCGGTCCCGGCGCGGCGACCTCAGTCTTCTTCGAGGTAGTCGACGACGAGGACGGGGACGTGCGTCGAGCGCAGCGT
The DNA here is from genome assembly GCF_005435135.1 of Halorubrum sp. ASP1. NCBI lineage: Archaea > Methanobacteriati > Methanobacteriota > Halobacteria > Halobacteriales > Haloferacaceae > Halorubrum > Halorubrum sp. ASP1. Next base: position 43,794 of record NZ_SGUA01000012.1, read on the forward strand.
GCGCTCGGTGACGCTGCCGAGCAGCGCGCGGCGCACGCCGGCCCGGCCGTGACTGCCCATCACGATGAGGTCGATACCGTGCTCCTCTGCGTAGTCGCCGATCACCTTGTGCGGGCGACCGCCGGAGACGTGCTCGACGACGTCGACCGCGCGCTCACCGGCGCGGTCGGCGACGGCGCCGGTCGCCTCGTCGGCCCGCTCCTTCAGCTCGCCCATCTCGTCGAACCGACCCTGCTTGAGCCGGTCGACCTGTTCGGTGCCGAGGCTGAAGTTCACGGAGTCGATGTCGACCACGTACAGCGCGTGGACCTCCGCGTCGTACCGCTCGGCCAGGTCGAGCGCGTGGTCGACCGCGGCCTCCGCGACGTCGCTACCGTCCGTGGGCACGAGGATGCGTTCGTACATCACCGCTCCCCCTCCGTGGTGTCGTCGGGGGCAGCGCCGTCCACTGCGCGGTCACCCTCGGCGGCCGCGTCGTCCACTGCGCGGTCACCCTCGGCGGCCGCGTCGTCCACTGCGCGGCCGCCATCGGTCGCCACGTCCTCGCCGCCGTCCGCGGCGACGACGTCCTCGGCGGTCTCCTGTTGCCCCATCGGCTCGGGGCTGTGACACTGCCGGACGATCCGCTTCGTCTCGAGCGACGGCTCGTCCGTGGCCATCGAGACGACGATGGTAACGACGAACACGATCGGGAGCGTGATGAGCGCAGAGCCGATGGCGGGCATCCACGTCGCGAGCCCCGTCGACAGCGGCGCCTCCAGCGAGCCGATGTACGTCGGGACGATCTGGTTGATCATCGGGATCGCCCAGAGCGTCAGCCCGGTCGTCATCCCGGCGAGCGCGCCCTGCCGGTTGGCGTTCTCCCACCACATGCCGAGGAAGAACATCGGGAACAGCACGGAGCCGGCGAGCGAGAACGCGTAACCCACGAGCGCCGCGATCGACGAGGCGGGGTTGAGCGCTGCCAGCGTCGTCAGCGCGCCCAGGGCGACGATCGAGAGGCGGCCGACGAGGATCTGCTGGCGCTGCGTCGCGTCCTCGTTGATGATGTTCGTGTAGATGTCGTGGCTGATCGCCGACGAGCCGGCGATGAACAGCCCCGCGACCGTCGCGATGGCCGCGGCGATACCGCCCGCCGCGACGATGCCGACGAACCACTCCGGCAGCCCGGACAGCTGCGCCGCCAGCACGACGATGACCTCGCTGGCCGCGCTCGTCATGCCGGGGTCGCCGTACGTGGCGCCGACGTTCTGCGAGTAGAGGTCGGTGCCGAACGCCGCGAACGCGGGCGCGCTCCAGTAGAGGATACAGATGAAGAACAGCCCCCAGACCGTCGACCAGCGGGCCGTCCGCTCGCTCTCGACCGTGTAGAACCGGACGAGCACGTGCGGGAGCCCACACGTGCCGACGATGAGCGAGAACGTCGTCGCGACCCAGAGGTAGTAGCTCGACCCGGCGAACGGCTCGGAGAACTCGCTGCCGAGCTGGCTGATCAGCGCGCCGTACTCCAGCTGCGGCAGCACCGTGGAGTAGCCGTTCGTGTAGCCGACGACGAACAGCCCGACGACGAACGCGAGGATGAGGATGACGTACTGGACCGCCTGATTCTTCGTGGCGCCCAGCATGCCGGACAGCGTCAGGTAGCCGACGGTGACGACCATCATCGCGACGACCATCACCTGGTACCCGTCGAGGCCCGGGATGAGCCCCCCGTAGTTGCCGAAGATGTACAGGCCGACCAGCGCCATCCCCTTCGCCTGCCCGATGGCGTAGACGAAGCCGATGAGGAACGTCGTCACCGCCGCGATGGCGCGCGCGGTGTCGGAGTTGAACCGGTCGCCGACGAAGTCGGGCGCGGTGTACTTCCCGAACCGGCGCAGCTGCGCCGCGAGGAAGATGAGGAGGATGAAGTAGCCCGTCGTCCAGCCGACGACGAACACCAGCCCGTAGAAGCCCGCCAGCGCGATCGACGCCGCCATCCCGAGGTACGACGCCGCGGACATCCAGTTCGCGCCGATCGCCATCCCGTTCTCGACGTTCCCGATGGACCGGCCGGCGACCCACATGTCGTCGGTGTCGGCCACGCGGAAGACGAACCCGATCGTCAGGAACAGCCCCAGCATCCCGATCACGAGCAGCGCCGGCCCGATTTTGAACGAGATGTCGAGCGCCTCGGGGAGGAGTTCGCTCTGAAGGGGCAGCGAGCCCGCCGTCATTCGTCGACCCCTCCGTCGGTCGCCGCGACGTCATCGTGCTCGATGCCGTACTTCTCGTCCAGCGCGTCCCGCTTTCGCGAGTACCAGAACGCCAGGACGAGGGCGCTGGTCGGCGCGCCGAACGCGACGAGGAAGTAGTGGAGCGGGAACTGTAAGATCGGCATCGTCTGCGTCATCACGCCGGGCGCGAGGTTCGTCAGGGTCACCGGCCCCCACACCGCGAGGACCCAGATCGCGAACCCCGTCCAGACGATGCGGAGGTGATCGCGCATGTACGGCGTGCTCGGGTTCAGGATGTTCACTTCCGCCCCGAGGTAGTCGGTGTTGCTGTGCGCCTGTGCGGCTCCCGACGTCGCGACGCCGCCGTCGGTGGCAGCGTCGCCGGTCGCGCTGCCGCCGTCGGTGGCTGCTTCGCCGGCCGCGCGGCCACTATCGGTGACCGCGTCGCCTTCTTCGCGTGAGGTATTATCTGTCATGTTTTGGTCCGTTGTGAGCTTGTCTGTGTGGTTTTTTCGTGATGGTTTCCGTCGTGCGGTCCGCCGTGGTCGCGGACGGAACAAACGGAAAACGGCTCGCCGAGCGCTACTCGGCGTCGGCCTTCTTCTGGATCTCCTCGACGATCTCGGGGTTCCGAAGCGTGCTGGTGTTGCCGAGCTCCTCGCCGTCGGCGATGTTCTCGAGCAGGCGCCGCATGATCTTGCCGGACCGAGTCTTCGGCAGGTCCGGCGTGAACACGACCTGTTCGGGGCGGGCGATCGGCCCGATGGCGTCCTCAACGCCGGCGACGATCGCCTCGCGGAGCTCGTCGGTGCCCTCGTAGCCGTCCTCCGTGGTCACGTAGGCGTACACCGCCTCGCCTTTGATTTCGTGGTCGCCGCCGACCACTGCGGCTTCGGCGACGCCCTCGACGCCGACGATCGCGGACTCGATCTCCATCGTCCCCAGCCGGTGGCCGGAGACGTTGAGCACGTCGTCGACGCGGCCGAGGACGGTGATGTAGCCGTCGTCGTCGATCTTCGCCCCGTCCTCCGGGAAGTACACCCAGTCGTCGGGGTCGTCGCTGTCGGTGTCGGAGTACTCGGCCCAGTACTCCTCGATGTAGCGCTCGTCGTTGTTGTACAGCGTCCGGAGCATGCCGGGCCACGGCTTCTGTACCGTGAGGTAGCCGGCCTTGCCGGGATCCACCTCGTCGCCGAGCGTGTCGAGGATCTGGACGTCGAGCCCCGGCAGCGGCGGCCCCGCGGCGCCGGGCTTCATGTCCTTGACGCCGGGCAGCGTCGTCACCATCATCCCGCCGGTCTCGGTCTGCCACCACGTGTCGACGACGGGGCACTCCTCGTCGCCGATGTGCTGGTAGTACCACTTCCAGGCGCGCGGGTTGATCGGCTCGCCGACCGTGCCGAGCAGGCGCAGCGAGGAGAGGTCGTGGCGGTCCGGGTACTCAGCGCCCCACTTCATGAACGCGCGGATCGCGGTGGGCGCGGTGTACAGCTGGGTCGCCTCGTGCTCCTCGACGATCTCCCAGAGCCGGTCGCGCTCCGGGTGGTCGGGCGTGCCCTCGTACATCATCGTCGTCGTCCCGAGCGCCAACGGTCCGTAGACGATGTACGAGTGGCCGGTGATCCAGCCGATGTCGGCCGAGCAGAAGTACGTGTCATCCGGCTCGATGTCGAGGACCGACTGCGAGGTCCACGACACCCACGAGAGGTAGCCGCCGGTCGTGTGTTTCACGCCCTTCGGCTGCCCCGTCGTGCCCGAGGTGTACATCAGGAACAGCATGTCCTCGGCGTCGCGGGTGACCGGCTCGACCTCGGCGCCCTCGTGGTCGGCCACGAGGTCGTCGTAGTCGACCTGGTCGTCGCCGAGGTCGTGGCCGAAGCCGTCGCCGTTCGGCCCCAGCCGGTCGACGACGACCGTGGTCGTGTCGTGCTCGACGCCCGCGAGCCCCTCGTTCGCCTTGTCGAGGTGGTCGAGCGGGTCGCCGCGGCGGTAGTAACCGTCGCAGGTGACGAGGAACTCCGACTCCGCGGCGTTCATCCGCGTCGCGAGCGCGTCGGCCGAGAACCCGGCGAACACGACGCTGTGCGGCGCGCCGATGCGCGCACACGCCAGCATCGCGATCGGCAGCTCCGGGATCATCGGCATGTACATCGTGACCACGTCGTCCTCCTCGACGCCCTGCTCCCGAAGGGCGGCCGCGAACTCGTTGACCTCGCGGTGGAGTTCCGCGTACGTGTACGTGCGGTCGTCCTCGTCGACGGGCTCGCCGACCCACTCGATGGCGGCCTCGTCGCCGCGCTCGTCGAGGTGTCGGTCGAGGCAGTTCGCCGACGCGTTCAGCTCGCCGCCCGTGAACCACTCGTAGAATGGGGGGTTGCTGTCGTCGAGCACTTGGTCGTAGTCGGTTTCCCACTCCAGCAGGTCGGCGGCCGTCTCCCAGCACTCGGGCCAGTTCTCCTCGAACTCCTCGTATATCTCCGGGTCGGACACATTCGCCTGCTCGACGAACGACTCCGACGGCTCGAACACCTCTTGCTCCGCTAATCTCGCTTCCAGTTGGCCGTCTCCCTCTGTCATGGTACGGTCGTATCCAACCAATATCGGCATATAAACGCTGACGCTAAATACGAAAAATCGTGAAGGATTCCGCCCCGGAAGCGCGGGGCTCGCACCGTCGGACCCCCTCGCGACCCGGGCGCCGACCGCTCACTCGCCGGGCGGGGTCGCCCGCCCGTCGTCCCTCCGGGTCGGCCGGTCGGCCTCGTCCTCGAAGACGCCGTCGAGGAGGGCCCGCTGGGCCTTCCGGAGGTGGTTGTGGAACGTCGGCGACGAGACGCCCATCGCGTCGGCCACCTCCTCGGCCGTGCTCCCGCGCGGCCAGTCGAAGTAGCCACCGTGGTACGCCGCCGACAGCGCCGCCCACTGCCGGTCGGTGAAGCGGTCCGCGACCCCGTCCCGCAGCGCCGACTCCGTGCGCGGCGAGCGCGCGACCGACTCCTTGCTCGCGAGCCTGACGTCAGCGAACCGGTCGCGGAGCCCGTCCGCGACCGGGCGGACGTTCGTTCCCTCGGGGAAGTCGGCGACGACGCGGACCCGCCCTTCGGCGGCGGACGCGTCGCGCACGGTCGCGCCGTGGTCGACGAGCGCCCTGACCAGCGACCCGTCCGCGAGCCGGACCGACGCCGAACAGCCCTCTTCGCGGGTCTCAATCACCCGGAAGTCGGAGACGCCCGGCGACGCCTCGACGGCCGTCGCGACGTCCTGCGGGCGGGCCCCCTCGACGGAGAGGTACGCGCGGGACACGTCGTCGTCGACGTCGACCGTCGACGCCAACTCGATCCGACAGCCGAGGCGGTCGCTCGCCCGGGCGAGGAACGCACCGTCGTCGCCGGTGTGGAACTCGACCTCGGTGACCGCGTCGGAGTGGAGCAGTTCCCGCCACCGCTCGGCGGTGATCGCGCGGCCGAGGCAGCCGCCGAGGGCGGCGAGCGCGCGGCGCTCCGACTCGTCGACCGCGTCGCCGTCGGCCGCGACGGCGCAGAGCGCGCCGTGAATCGCGCCGTCGGAGGCCGCCGGCACCGCCACCGCGGGCCGTCCGTCGGTCTCCTGGCGACCGTCGGTCGTCGCCGGCGCGCCGTCCGTGACGGCGTCCAGCCACGGACCGGCGGCGGCGACGCCGCGGTCCGCGAGCGCCTCGCGGTCGACGCCGGCCGCGGCGGTCACGTCCGCCCGCCCGCCGCCGACCGCGCGGCGGACGACCCACGCCTCGGCCCAGCGGTCGGCGTCGACCAGCCCCTCGACGACGGCCGCGGCGGGGGCGGCCGCCCCCGGGTCTGCGAGCGCCTCGAACCCCGGTAACGCGGTCGTTCCGCCCCGTTCCGCGCTCCCGTCGTCGGACCGCCCGTCGCCGGCGATGGCGGTCGCGAGGGCCTCCCCGTCGAGCGGGTCGAGGTACGGGTCGAGGGTGCCGAGCGACTCCCAGCCGCCGGCGTCGCGGACGGCCCGCGGGTCGACGCCGCGGTCGACGAGCTGGCGCCGGGCGAACGTCTTCCGGAGGGCGCTCGGGGTGACCCGCTCGTCGACCGCGCCGTCGGTGAGGCCCGCCGCCCGCGCCGCTGTCTCGCTCACGATCATCTGGACGCGCCGCGGCGAGACGTCGACGTACGACTCGTCGTCGGCGAGCTCCTGGCTCGTCGCGTACCGGTCGAGGTCGGCGGCCAGCGAGGCCGGTACCACGGTCTCGCGGTCGATCTGTTCCCCGCCGAGCGCGGTCGACCCGGCGTCCCCGCCCTCGTCGCCGTCCGCCGCGGGCACCGCGAGGAGGCGCGCGCCCGCGACCGAGTCCGGCTCGCGCAGGTGGCGCGGGGCGACGCGGGTGATCTCCTCGGTCCGGAGGCCGGCCTCGCCCGCCAGCCTGACGACGAGCGCCGCGCGATACGTCTCCGCGGCGGTGACGAGCGCGTCGTAGGCGTCCGCGTCGAGGCCGTCCACCATTTGTTTCGGAACTCAACAAGCAGCCGAAACAAAACTGTTCCGGAAGTCGGTCTTTCTTGTCGGTCTCGACCGTATATCCTCGGAACCCCCGTCGCATGAAGACAAACAGCGGAATGATTAGTTTCGTTTCTTTGTTGTATTCCGAAACTACGTCCGCCGGTCACCCGGAGGGACTCACGCCCCAGGCGACGCGGTCCCACAGGCGCTCGTAGCCGTAGTACGTGAGCGTCTTCACGGCGTTCGTCACGAGGCCGATGCTCGCCGCCTGACCGACGTCGCCGACGACGAGCCACGCGACCGCGACCGTGATCGTCACCATCAGCGCCCGGTAGCACAGCGTCTTGACCACCGCGCGGCGACGGGCGTGGACCGCGTCCGCCGCGAAGACGTTCGTTCCCATACCCTCGATACGGACCCCACCGGCAAGTAACCACGACACGCTTCATAGCCGAAAAAGAGAAACCGCTATCAGTTTCTCGTCTCTCGGACGGTCGACTCGATCTCCCCCACGACCTCCGGGTTTCGCAGCGCGCTCACGTCGCCGAACTCCTCGCCGCGGGCGATGTCCTCCAGCAGCCGCCGCATGATCTTCCCGGAACGCGTCTTGGGGAGCTCCGGCGTGAACACGATCCGGTCGGGGCGGGCCACGTCGCCGACGGCGCTCGCCACCCGGTCCGCGATGGCGTCGCGCAGGCGCTCGCCGGGCTCGACGCCGCTCTTCGTCGTCACGTACGCGACGATCCGGCCGTCGTCGTCGCCGACGACCGCCGCCTCGGTCACGCCCTCGGCGTCGACGATCGCCGCCTCGAGTTCGCCCGTGTTGAACCGCTGCGCACGGACGTTGATCACGTCGTCGACGCGCCCGAGGATCGTGACGTAGCCGTCCTCGTCGACGGCCGCGCCGTCGCCGGTGCGGTAGCGCCAGCCGTCCTCGCCGTTCAGCCAGTACTCGCGCAGGTAGCGCTCGTCGCCCTCGCGGAGCCCGCGCAGCATGCCGGGCCACGGCGAGGCGATGGTGAGGTAGCCCGACTCGCCGGGGTCGGCCGGGTCGCCGTCCTCGTCGACGACGCGGGCGTCGATCCCGGGCAGCGGCGGGCCGACCTTCCCCGGCTTCATCGGCGTGACCCCGGGCAGCGTGGCGAGCGCGATGGCGCCGGTCTCGGTCTGCCACCAGGTGTCGACGACCGGCGCGTCGCCGCCGCCGACGTGGTCGCGGTACCAGCGCCACGCCTTCGGCGTGATCGACTCGCCGACCGTGCCGAGCAGGCGGATCGACGAGAGGTCGTGGGACTCGGGGTACTCCGCGCCCCACTTCATGAACGACCGGATCGCGGTCGGCGAGGTGTAGAAGACGCTCACCGCGTTGCGCTCGATCAGGTCCCAGACGCGGTCCCGGTCCGGGTAGTCGGGCGAGCCCTCGTACAGCACGGTGGTCGTCCCGGTCGCGAGGGGGCCGTACACGCCGTAGGAGTGGCCCGTGATCCAGCCGATGTCGGCCGCGCACCAGTAGGTGTCGTCGGGCCGCACGTCCAGGACCGTCCGCGTCGTCCACGCGACGTGCGCGAGGTACCCGCCCGTCGCGTGCTCGACCCCCTTCGGCCGCCCGGTCGTCCCCGAGGTGTACATCACGAACAGCAGGTCGGTCGCGTCGCGGGCCACGGGCTCGACCGTCTCGCCGTCGTGCGCGGCCACGAGCGCGTCGTACTCGTGCTCGTCGTCGCCCAGCGAGACGGCGAGCTCGTCGCCGAGGCGGTCGACCACGACCGCGGCCGACAGCTCGCTCTCGGCGCGGATCCGGGCGTTGTCCGCCTTCGACTTCTGGTTGAAGGCGTCCTCGCGGCGGTAGTAGCCGTCGCAGGTGACCAGGTACTCGGAGTCGGCGGCGTCGATCCGCGTTGCGAGCGCCTCCGCGGACAGCCCCGCGAAGACGACGTTGTGCGGCGCGCCGATCCGCGCGCACGCCAGCATCGCGATCGGGAGCTCCGGGATCATCGGCAGGTACAGCGTGACCACGTCGTCCTCCTCGACGCCGAGGTCGCGGAGGCCGGCCGCGAGGGCGTTCACCTCGCGGTGGAGGTCGAGGTAGGTGTACGACCGCCGCTCGCCCCGCTTCCCGAACCAGCGGATCGCGAGCTGGTTCCGGCGGTCGTCGAGGTGGCGGTCGACGCAGTTCGCCGACGCGTTCAGCTTCCCGCCGGTGAACCACTCGTAGAAGGGCGGCTCGGAGTCGTCGAGGACGGCGTCGTACTCCCGGTCCCACGTCAGGAGGTCGGCCGCCTCGCGCCACGCCTCGGGGCCCTCCCGGTCGAACCGCTCGTACACCGAGGGGTCGTTCGCGGCGGCCTCGTTCCGGAAGTCGGCCGGCGGCGGGACGGCGTCCCCGTCGCCGTCGACGAGTCCCTCCTCGTTCCCGGAGTCGTCCATGACATCGTATGGCCGGCGGAGACTCGTATACTTTGTCCGCGCCTTCGCCGAGCGACAGCCGATCGCAGCTGGCCGTCGACCGCCGCCGGGCGGTCGCGGTCAGGCCGACTCCTCGGCGGGCGGCGCCGAGACCTCGGCCGCCTTCGCCCGGGCGCGGGCGACGATCGAGGGCTTCGCCTCGAAGTCCACGGTCACCTGGTCGCCCGCGTACGTCTCCTCGGCGACGTACCCATGGTCGTGGACCCACGAGACGAGGCTCATCGCGTCGTCGGAGACGGGGAGCACGAGTCGCTCGCGCTCCCAGTCCGGCAGTTCGTCCTCGACGCGGTCCCGGAGCTCGGCGACGCCGGCGCCCGTCTTCGCCGAGACGGCGATCGGGTCCGGCGCCACGCCCGAGAGCGCGGCGCGCTTCTCCGCCAGCTCGCCGGGCGCCAGCCGGTCGACCTTGTTGAACACGGTGACGACCGGCGCCTCGTTGCGCTCGTAGAGGGTGTCGTGGCTCGTGACGAGCTTCTCGCGCATCTCCGCGACCGGCTCGCTCGCGTCGACGACGAGCAGCACGAGGTCGGCCCGGTAGACGGAGTCGAGCGTCGACTCGAAGGACTCGACCAGCCAGTGGGGGAGGTCCGAGATGAACCCGACCGTGTCGGTGAGGAGGACGTCGCGCTTCTCCATCTCGGCCCGGCGGGTCGTGGTGCCGAGCGTCGTGAACAGCATGTCCTGCGACTCGGCGGTGGTGTCGAGGTCGCGGTGTCGGTCGTCGTTCTCGTCGACCGCCAGCTCGTCGGCGAGCCGGCGCATCAGCGTCGACTTCCCGGCGTTGGTGTACCCGGCGAGCGCGACCAGCTCGAAGCCGGAGTCGCGGCGCTGCTCGCGGCGCGCCTCCTCCTTCTCCGCGATCGATTCGAGCTCGTCGCGGATCTCCGATATCTGCCGTTTGATGTCGCGCTCGACGCTCTCGTCGTACTCGCCGAGCCCCATGAACCCGGGCCGCTCGTCGCGCTTCGCGAGGCTCGCCTTCGCCTCCGCGCGCGGCAGCTCGTAGCGGAGCTCCGCGAGCTCGACCTGGAGCTGTGCCTTCCGAGTGTTGGCGCGCTGGCCGAATATCTCCAGGATGAGCGTGAACCGGTCGACGACCTCGACGCCCTCGGGGAGCACCCCGCCGATGTTGAACGTCTGGTACGGCCCCACGTCGTTGTCGACGATGACCGCCTCGGCGTCGGTCCGGCGGACCAGGTCGCGCAGCTCCGCGACCTTCCCCTCGCCGAACATGAACGCGGCGTCCTCGGTGCGCGTCTGGGTGAGCTCGCCTGCCACCTCGTACCCCGCGGCGGCCGCGAGCTGCGATATCTCCGCGAGGTCGGCCTCGCCCGAGTCGACGCGCTTGGCGACGATCGCGCGGCGGCTCCCGGTCGGCGCCTCGGCCTCGCCGTCCGCGTTCCCGGCGCTCCCGCTCATAACAGGAGTTCGCGCGCGGCGTACGCGGCGTGGTGTGCTGCCTGCACTGTCTCGCGCTCGCCTATGCTCTCGACGTATTTAAACTCGGGCTGGAAGCTCAGCCCGACGCGGGCCGCCGGCTCCTCGTAGAACTCGCCGCCCTCGGCCACGACCGGTCCCTCCGGCGGCGTCGGGAGGTCGCCGACCGCCTCCGCGGCGAGCGCGACGGTCGCCTCCAGCGTCGGGCCCTCGCGCGCCGCGGCGAAGCCCATCCCCTCGACCGACCGGATCCGCGAGGAGTCGATCCGCGCGTGGACCGCGGCCGCGACCATCAGGTACTCGCCGCCCTCCTCGTGGCGGCCGCTGATGTCCACGCCGACGACCTCAGGGGCGGGCGCCGTCCACCACGGTTCGACCGGCTCGGGTTCGCGGGGCGGCTGCTCGTGCGTCCATGGTCCGCCGTAGGTCGCCCGCCGAATTGAACGTTTCCGTGCGGGCTCCGAACGGGCCGTCCACCCGCGTCGGCGGAGCCGGCGGCCCGTTACGCCCGTAGCTCGTCGACGACGGCCGCGATCCGGTCGATCGCTTCGTCCACGTCCGCCTCGTCGACGTCGAGGTGCGTGGTGAACCGCGTCGCGTAGTCGTCGAACTCGACGCAGCCGACGCCGGCCTCCTTACAGGCCGCGTAGAGCGACTCGGCCGGGATCCCGGGCGCCTCCGTGTTCGCGACGACGATGTTGGTGTCGGGCGCGGGCGCGTCGACGCCGTCGAGCGCGTCCAGCCCGGCCGCGAGCCGCTCCGCGTTGGCGTGGTCCTCGGCGAGGCGGTCGACGTTCTCCAGCGCGCGGAGCGCGGGCGCGGCGATCATGCCCGCCTGGCGCATCCCGCCGCCGAACAGCTTGCGGACGCGGCGGGCGTCCTCGACGAACGCCTCGTCGCCGGCGAGGATCGATCCGACCGGCGCGCCGAGCCCCTTCGAGAGGCAGAAGGTGACGCTGTCGACGGGGGCGACGACCTCGCTCGCGTCGACGCCGAGCGCGACCGCGGCGTTGAACACGCGCGCGCCGTCGAGGTGGACCGGCACGTCGGCCTCGCGGGCGACCTCGGCCGCGTCGGCGATCCGCTCGACCGGGACGGCGACCCCGCCGCGGTAGTTGTGGGTGTTCTCTAAGGAGAGCAGCCCCGTTCCGGGGCGGTGGAGGTCCTCGTCGACGAGCCCCTCGCGGACCGCGTCCGGGGTCGGAACGCAGCGCTCGCCGGCGTCGATCGTCCGCGTCTGGACGCCCGAGAGCTTGGCGGCGCCGGCCAGCTCCCAGCGGTAGATGTGCGACTCGCGCTCCAGGAGGAGCTCCTGGCCCGGCTCCGTGTGCGCGTGGACCGCGATCTGGTTCGCCATCGTCCCGGAAGGGACGTACAGCGCCGCCTCCGTGCCGACCGCCTCTGCCGCGCGCCGTTCGAGCTCGTTGACCGTCGGGTCGTCGCGGTACACGTCGTCGCCGACCTCGGCGGTCGCGGCCGCCTCGCGCATCTCTTCCGAGGGCGCCGTGACGGTGTCGGACCGCAGGTCGATGAAGTCGTCGTCGGACATCCGTTACCCGCCCTACCGCGGCGGCGGGCATATATCCCGCGCTCGGCGACCCGCCGCGGCGACGAGTGAATTCCCGCGGCTCCGCGCGGCGAGCGAGGGGTTCCGAGTTCGGTCCCTTCTTAACGTGCGCGCCCGATCCGTGACGCATGGCAACGGAAGCCGCACCAGACGACGCAGCGAACGCACCGGACGCCTACGACGCCCTCCTCGACCGCGTCGAGCGGTGGAACGCGGTCGGCAGCGCCTCCGGCGTCCTCGGCTGGGACCAGCAGGTGATGATGCCCGAGGGCGGCACGCCAGCGCGCTCGAAGCAGCTCTCGGCGCTCTCCTCCGTCCACCACGACATGGTCACCGACGACGAGACGGGCGAGCTGCTCGACGAGCTCAACGACGCCGACCTCACCGACGAGCAGGCGGCGGTCGTCCGCGAGGTCCGCCGCGAGTACGAGCGCGCCGACGCCGTCCCGGTCGAACTGGTCGAGGAGATATCCGAGACCGGCTCCGAGGCGCTCCAAGCCTGGGAGGAGGCGAAGGCCGAGGACGACTTCGAGACGTTCGCGCCGTACCTGGAGAAGCACGTCGAGCTGAAACGCGAGTACGCCGAGCACATCGACCCCGACCGCGACCCCTACGAGGTCCTCTTCGAGGAGTTCGAGCCGTGCCTCTCGATGGAGCGCGCGGAGTCGATCCTCACGGAGCTCCGCGAGGCGCTCGTCCCGATGATCGAGGACATCCGCGCGTCCGACGTGGAGCTCGCGGTCGACACCTTCGAGGGGACCTTCTCGGAGGACGAGCAGGAGGCGCTCTCCCGCGACGCGCTCGAACTCGTCGGCTACGACTTCGACCGCGGCCGCCTCGACGTCTCCTCGCACCCGTTCACCGCCGGCAATCAGTTCGACTGCCGCGTGACGACCCGGTTCGACGAGGAGGACCCGCTCGGCGCGGTCGGCTCGACCATCCACGAGTTCGGCCACGCGCAGTACAACCTCGGACTCCCCCAGGAGCACTTCGGCACGCCGCTTGGCGAGTCGCGCGACCTCTCGGTCCACGAGTCGCAGTCGCGCCTCTGGGAGAACCACGTCGGGCGCAGCGAGGCGTTCTGGCAGGAGTTCCTCCCCGTCTTCCAGGAGCACTTCCCGCAGACCGAGGAGGCCAGCGTTCGGGACGCGTACGAGGCGTTCAACCAGGTGTACGAGGACAACCTCATCCGCGTCGAGGCCGACGAGCTCACCTACCACCTCCACATCGTGATCCGGTTCGAGATCGAGCGCGACCTGATCCGCGGCGACCTCGACGTCGAGGACGTGCCCGAGGTCTGGAACGACAAGTACGAGGAGTACCTCGGCATCCGCCCCGACACCGACAGCGAGGGCTGCCTCCAAGACATCCACTGGAGCCACGGCAACTTCGGCTACTTCCCCACCTACTCGCTCGGATCCGTGATGGCCGCCCAGCTGTTCGAGGCCGCCGAGGCGGACATCGACGACCTCGACGCCAAGATCGCCGACGGCGAGTTCGGCGACCTCCACGACTGGCTCGGCGAGAACGTCCACCGACACGGCTCTCGCTACGAGACGAACGAGCTCGTGAAGCGCGCGACCGGCGAGGACTTCTCGGCGGACGCCTTCCTCGACTACGTCGACGAGAAGTACGGCGAGCTGTACGGGATCTGAACCGGAAGACAGGTCGTCCGTCCCCGTTTTTACGAGAGCACCTGGACCAGCGACAGCGCCGCGAGCGGCACGTGGAACGCCGCGTGCGCGACCATCGCCGCCTCGAGGCTGCGCCGCCAGTAGAGCCACCCGAACGCGACCCCGGCGACCGCGTTCAACAAGACTGTCCGCGCGATCAGCGCCGGCGTCAGCCCCACCGCCTGCGCCAGCGCCGGGAGGTGGCCGACGCCGAACAGCACCGCCGAGACCCCGATCGCGGCCCACGCGACCCCCGGTCCGGGCGCGTCGCCGTGGCGGCCGGCGAGGACCCAGCCGCCGAGCGCGAGCGCGGACATGAGCCCGAACCGGAGCAGCAGCTCCTCCGTGACCCCGCCGTAGAGGAACCGGACCGGCGCGTACGCGAGCACGTTGACGACCGTCGGCCGCCCCGCGCCGATCGCCGACCCCGGCAGGTCGCGCGCGACGAGCGGCGCCAGCGCGACGTCGAGCGCGATCACGACCAGGCTCCCGGCGACGCCGACCGCGGCGGCGAGTCCGGCCTCGCCGCGGACCCGTCCGAGCGCCTCGGCGTCGCCGCCCGCGCGGTCGAGGAGGTGCGAGCGCAGGCGGGCCCGCGGGGCCGCGTAGGCACCGACCAGACACGCGACGACGAGCAGCAGGAGCGGGTTGACTCCGGTGAGGACGGCGAGGAGCGGGCGGGACAGCCCCGGCGGGACGGCGGCCGGCGGGGTCGTGCGGTAGACGTACCACACGAGCGCGGCGACGCCGGGGAGGCCGGCCAGGAGCGCGACGCCGAACCGAGCGCGGAGGGACGAACTGGGTGTCGAGGCCATGCTCGGAGCGACGCCTCACGACGAGATAACGGTTCGGCAGCGTCTCAGCGCGCCCGACTGCGGGCGCGTCTGCCGCGCGACGCTCCCGCTATCCGAGTCGGAAGCCGGTCATCAGGACGATCAGCGCGAGCATCATCGCGCCCTCGAACAGCCCGACGACGAGGTTCTTCTTCTCGATCGATTCCAGTCGGTCGGCGTCCGGGTCGGGCGAGACCGTCTCGTAGTACGCGCTGAGGTGGAGCCGGTGGGGGACCGCCAGCCCGAACGCGAACAGCCCCCAGCCCAGGCCGAGCGCGAGCCCCGACCACGTCCCGCCGAAGCCGTACCCGAGCCCGATGTCGGGCGTCAACAGGACCGTCCCCGACAGCACCGTCGTCAGCGAGAAGCCGACGAGGAAGAACACCGCCTTCGGGATCAGCGTCCTGTTCACCGCGGCCGCGGCCGCCTCGTCGAGGCCGCCGAGCGTCGGGCCGATGACCGCGGGGAAGATCAGCGCGAACCCGAACCACACCGCGCCGGCCGCGACGTGCGTGTAGAAGAGTAGTTCGGTGCTTCCCAGCGCGAGGCTCGCGGCGAAGAAGGCCAGCGGCACGAGGAGGCTCCCGGCCGCGAACGCCGGGTTCGCGGCGTCCGCGAGGTGTTGAACCCGATCGATGCACCCCTGTTCGGCGACGCGACGGTTCCCCTCGTTAGCAACTGCCATGAGGTAAGATCACATGCCGACGGAAAATGATTTGTGGTCGATGCGATTCCGGCCCCGGGACTCGACGGCTACTTCTCGATGATGCTCTCCTCGACGGCCTCGCCGAAGTGGCGCGCCACGTCCTCGTAGAAGACGAGCGCCTCGTCGCCGGGCTCGACCTCGGTGACCGCCTTCCGGCCCTCGCTCGTGGCTATCTTCACGGTCTCGGCGTTCTGGATGAGCGTCTCGATACGATCGGTACCGTCGTCGGTCTCGATCTCCGCCTGGATCCGGAACATCGGGCGCTTCTCGATCTTCACCCGACCGACCACCGCCTCGCGGGTGTGCCCGTCGGTGTCGACAACCTGGACCTCGTCGCCGCTCGACAGTTCCGCGAGGTAGTTGGTGCCGCCCTCGGGGTCGCGGACGTACGCGTGGACCGCGCCCGCGTTCACGCGGAACGGGCGCGACTCGACGTACGGCGACTCCGCGGTCTCCGCGTGGACGAAGAACAGCCCCCGCGACATCGAGCCGACCAACATCCCCTCGCTGTCGTCCATCAGCGACCCGGTGTCGATACAGACGCGGTCCGCCATCCCGGTCTGTTCGATCTCTGTCACCTCGGCGTGTCGGAGGTCGAGCGTCTCGCGGTCGGCCGCGTCGCGGGCCTCGACCGCGCCGCGGATCTCGTCGGGGGAGTCGGAATCGAGGAGGACGCCGTCGGCGCCGATCTCCAGGGTCTCGAAGGCGGTCCGGGCCTCCGCGGCGGTCGTCGCGCCCGCGACGAGGTGGGTCTCCTCGCCGACGCGGGCGATGAGGTTCTCCAAGGGGATGATCGACCAGTCCTCGCCGACGACCACGGTGTAGTCGGCGTCGTCGGCCGCGGCCTCGGCGAACGCCTCGTACTCCGTGCCGAGGACGCGGACGTACGCCCCCTGCGCGCGATCGTCGCGGCGGCGCAGCGTGGTCAGGTCGGCCGACCCGGAGAGGTCGTCGGGCATGTCGATCGTCCCGTCGCCCTCGCCGCCCTTCCCGACGAAGTACGCGTCCGCTTCCGCGTCGCTCTCGGCGTCGTCGATCACGTCGGCGTCCGACCGGAACGCCGCGACGTTCACGTCGCCCAGCTCCCGGACGCGCCCGACGTCGCCCTCGTCGACGAGGACCCAGTCCGCCCCGGCCTCGATGGCGGCCGTGACCCGTCGCTTGCGCGCCTCCCAGTCGCCGACCGCGCCGTCGGCTTTGACCCAGACCGTGCGTGTCATTACCGACACCTCACGGCGCGCCGGCTTGAAAACTGCGAAATGAGCAGTCGCGTGCGCCCGTCCGCGGCCCCGCGACCGCGGGGGCGGACCTCAGGCCTCGACGAACCCGCCCGCCCGCAGCGCCTCCTCGACGCCCGCGTCGTCGTGGACCACCGCGGAGACCGCGCGGGCGATCCCCTCGGGGTCGTCGTGCTGGAATATCGACCGCCCCATCGAGACGCCCGCCGCCTCGCCGTCCATCGCGCCGCGGACCATCTCGACGGTCTCGCGGTCGGTCCCCTTCGAGCCGCCGGCGATGACCACCGGGAGGCGGGTCGACTCCGTGACGCGCTCGAAGGAGTCGCCGTCGCCGGAGTAGCCGGTCTTCACCACGTCGGCGCCCAGTTCCTCGGCGAGCCGGACGGCGTGGCCGAGCGCCTCCGGATCGCTCTCGTCGACGCCGGGACCGCGCGCGTACGCCATCGCGAGGACGGGGAGCCCGAGCCGCTCGGCGTCGGCGGTCAGCTCCGCGAGCTCCTCGATCTGGTCCGGCTCGTGGTCGGAGCCGACGTTGATGTGAAAAGAGACGGCGTCGGCGCCCGCGCGGACCGCGTCCTCCGCGGTGCCGGTGACGCGCTTGTCGCTCTCGTCCGGCCCGATCGTCGTCGACCCGTTGAGGTGGACGATGTAGCCGGCGTCGTTCTTGTTTTCGTGGACGCGGGGCGCGATGCCCCGCTGCGTGAGGACGGCGTCCGCGCCGCCGCTCGTGACGCCGTCGATCGTCGACTCGATGTCGACGAGCCCCTGGACGGCGCCCATCGTGATCCCGTGGTCCATCGGGACGATGAGGTATCGGTCGTTCGTGGAGATGCGGTCGAGTCGTGCCGAGAGTCCTGCTGTCATTGTGAGGCGAATGTTGTGTGAGAGTGTGGCAATCGGAGGTAAGTCGGTTTCGTTCGGGGAGGTATTGGTCCGGTTCTGGTCAGGCGGACTCGGCCGCCGTCGTCCGCGAGCGGTACCCGCGCTCGGCGCCCTCGGTCAGCTCGCGGGAGAGCGCCTCCAGCCGGTCGGCGACCTCGTCGGTCGACAGGTCCTCGGCGACGCCCTCGGCGACCACGTCGACGAGCGCCGAGCCGACGATGATCCCGTCGGCGCCGCCCGCGACGATGCGCTCCGCGTGCTCGCCCGTCGAGATGCCGAACCCGACCGCCTTCGGCACGTCGTACTCGCGGAGCCGGTCGAGGCTCTCGGTCGTCTGGTCGGAGACGTCGTCGCGGGCGCCGGTCGTCCCCAGCCGCGCCTGGACGTAGACGTAGCCGGAGACGTTCTCCATCATGCGGTCCAGCCGGTCGCCGCGCGTCGTCGGCGCGACGATGAAGACGAGGTCGAGCCCGAACTCGTCGCACGCCTCGCGCAGCGGGTCCGCCTCCTCGGCCGGGAGGTCCGGGACGACGAGCCCCTCGATCCCCGCGGCCGCCGCCCGCTCGACGAACGGCCGGGGGCCGGTCTCGTCGCCGTACTGGTAGATGAGGTTGTAGTACGTCATACACACCGGGGCGGCGTCGACGTCGAGATCCTCCGCGAACGCGAAGAAGCGCTCGGGCGTCATCCCCGCGTCGAGCGCGCGGACGAGCGCCTCCTGGATCGTCGACCCCTCGGCGATCGGCTCGGAGAAGGGGAGGCCGAGCTCGATCACGTCGGCGCCGCCCCGGTCGAGCGCCTCGACGTACGCCTTCGACGACTCGTAGTCGGGGTCGCCGACGACGAGGTACGGGACGTAGGCGGGACCGTCCGCGAACGCCGCGGCGATCTCGTCGGAGTTGCCCGTCTCCGCCATTCAGATTCCCCCCGTGAACATCGACATGTCCGGCGCGTTGGGCACGTCGCGCTGGTCGGTCTCCTCGATGGCGGCGTCGAGGTCCTTGTCGCCGCGGCCGGAGACGTTGACGACGACGCGCTCGCCCAGTTCCTCGTGGTGCTCCTCCAAGTAGCCGAACGCGTGGGCGGTCTCTAACGCGGGAATGATCCCCTCCGTGTTCGAGAGCCGGTGGAACCCCTCCAAGGCGGCGTCGTCGTCGACGGCGACCGGGTCGACGCGGCCCTGGTCGACGAGGTACGCGAGCTCCGGCCCGACGCCGGCGTAGTCGAGCCCGGAGGAGACGGAGTGGCTCTCCATGATCTGCCCGTCGGAGTCCTGAAGCAGTTTCGTCCGCGCACCGTGGAGGACGCCCTCCTCGCCGGCGTACAGCGACGCGGAGTTGGGCGCGACGCCCGCCTCCTCGTCGACTTCGAGCGTGGAGCCGCCGGCCTCCACGGCGTGGAGCGCGACCGACTCGTCGTCGACGAAGTCGGCGAACGTCCCCATCGTGTTCGAGCCGCCGCCCGCGCAGGCGACCACGTTGGTGGGGAGCCCGCCGGTCTTCTCGATCGTCTGCCGGCGGGCCTCCTCGGAGATGACCGCTTGGAAGTCGCGGACCATCACCGGGAATGGATGCGGGCCGACGATGGAGCCGATCACGTAGTGGGTGTCCTCGACGGTCGCCGCCCAGTCGCGCATCGTCTCGGAGATGGCCTCCTTCAGCGTGCCGCGCCCGGTGGTGACGGGCTTGACCTCCGAGCCGTTGAGCTTCATCCGGAACACGTTGGGACGCTGGCGGTTGATGTCGCGCTCGCCCATGTAGATCGTACAGGGCATGTCGAGGTGCGCCGCCGCCATCGCGGTCGCGGTGCCGTGCTGGCCGGCGCCGGTCTCCGCGATGATGCGCTCTTTGCCCATGTACTTCGCGAGCAGCACCTGCCCGAGCGCGTTGTTCAGCTTGTGGGCGCCGCCGTGGAGCAGGTCCTCGCGCTTGAGGTACACCTCGGTGTCGTAGCGCTCCGAGAGCCGGCCGGCCCGCTGGAGCGGGGTCGGGCGCCCGCCGAAGTCCGCGAGGCGCTCGCGGAACTCGTCCATGAACCCGTCCTCGTTGTTCAGCACGTAGCGCTCGTAGGCGTCGGCCAGTTCCTCTATCGCCGGCATCAACGCCTCCGGGACGTACTGACCGCCGTAGCGGCCGAACTTCCCGTCGTCGCGGCCGCGCTCGCGGCCGGGGCGTCGCGAAAGCTCTCCAACCTCGCTCGTCGATGATTCGGTTTCGCTCATGTGGGTGTCTCCGTGGTGTCGGTCGCGTCGCGGGGTGTCGGGTCCGCGTCCTCGTCCGCCTCCGCCCGCGTCAGTTCGCGCGTGTTCGCTTCCACGTCGCCGTCCATGATCGCGCTGCCGACGAGCAGGGCGTCGGCGCCCGCCGCCCGCATCCGGCGCGCGTCGGTCGGGCCCTCGATCCCGCTCTCGGCGATCAGCGTCACCTCGTCCGGGACGTGGGGCGCCACGGACTCGAAGGTTCCGAGGTCGACGACCAGCTCGGCGAGGTCGCGGTTGTTCACGCCGACCGTCGTCGCGCCCGCGTCGAGCGCGCGCTCCAGCTCGTCGCGGTCGTGGACCTCGACGAGCACCTGGAAGCCGCGGTCGCGGGCGGCGGCGAGCAGGTCGGGGAGGTCGTCGCCGACGAACCGGGCGATCAGGAGGACCACGTCGCTCTCGACGGCGTCAAGCTGCGCCTCCTCGACGACGAAGTCCTTGCGCAGCACCGGCACGTCGACGGCCTCGCGGACCCGCCGGAGCGTGTCGACGCTCCCGCCGAAGTGCTCCGGCTCGGTGAGCACGCTCAGCGCGGCCGCCCCGCCGGCGACCATCCCCTCGGCGAGCGCGACGGGGTCGTCCTCGCGGCTGCCCTCGATCGTCGGGCTCGTCGGCTTCACCTCGGCGATCACCGGGACGCGCCCGTCGGCCTCGGCCCGCTCGAACGCGGCCGCGAGGTCGCGGGGCGAGACCGAGGCGGTGTCGCCCGCCCTCGCCGCCGCGTCCGCGCGCTCCCGTGCGGCGGACAGGATCGACCTGACCGCCGGCGCCAGCTCGTCTGGATCGTCCATTACTATACACTAATGTACGTATCTGTTCATAAGGCTTGCGGGGGCCCGGCCGACCCGATTAGCCTCCGGGCGAGGGGACGACTCGGTCAGACGGGGGGATGTTTTAAGTAATCGACCCGACCAGTGAAGAGTATGAGCATGGCGGGCACCTCGGGCGTCTTCGCCCGGGAGTTCGACCAGATCGGCCGGACCGTTCAGGTCGGGTTCGCCGGCGGTCGCGTCATCTCGGTGTCGTTCCCCGCCGAACCGCCGGGAGACGCCGACGGCGACCACGACCTCCTCGACCGGATCGGCGCGTACCTCGGCGGCGAGCGCGACGAGTTCACCGAGGTGGCGCTCGGTCTCACGGTCCCGACCGACCAGCGCGAGGCGCTGGAGGCGCTCCGCAACGTCCCGTACGGTGAGGAGGTTTCGGTGAGCCGCCTCGCCCGGCTCGCCGGGTTCGACCCCGACGACGCCGACGACGTGGCGACCGTGAGGGGCGCGCTGAACGACAACCCCGTCCCCGTGTTCCTCCCGGACCACCGGGTGAGCGGCGGGCCGTACGCGACGCCCGGCGAGATCCGGCGCGCGCTCCGCCGCGTCGAAGGCCTGTAGGCGGGACGACGCCGCCGCGGACGGCCGATCAGATCTCGAAGTCGGGCGTGTCGAACGCGCCCTCGTCGGCGTCGACGTCGTAGCGTTCGATCCCGGTGAGCGCCAGGTCTAGCGTGGCCTCGGCGTCCCATCGCCCCGTGTTGATGACCAGGTCGTAGATGGACCGGTCGTTCAGGTCGATGTCGTAGTAGGACTTGTAGCGCTGCTCCTCGATGACCTCGCGCACCTGCATCTCAGAGGTCATCTCCTCGCGGTCGGCCGTGCGGTCCGCGCGGACCTCGTCGGGCGCGTCGAGCCAGATCCGGATGTCGGCGCGGTTGCCGGCGATCCAGCCCGCGAGCCGCGACTCCAGCACGAACGCCTTGTTCGCGGTCCCCCACTTCTCGGCGATCCGGCGGAGCCGGCGGTCGAGCGCGCGGTCGATCTCCTCGGACTCGCCGGTCTCGGCGATGAGCTGGGAGAGGCTCATCTCCCGTTCGGCGGCGACCTCGCGGAACAGTTCGCCCCCGGAGACGTAGCCGCAGTCGAGCGACTCGGCGATGCCCTCGACGAGGGTCGTGGCCCCGCAGCCCGGCGGGCCGGAGACGGTGACGAACAGGTTCCGGTCGATCCGTCGGTCGGGCTCCGGCGAGGTGCCGCTCATGCGTGTGGCGCCACGGAAGGCGGTCGGATAAACGGGTCGGTTCCGCGAATTTCCGCGGGGCCGACGTATGTGGGGTCGGTTCCGCGAATTTCCGCGGCCCCGACGCAACCGATTTCCCTCCCCGAGCCCTCGTGATCGCCGTGAGCGAGACCACGGACCGCGGCGACGAGGCGGCCGCGCGCGCCCTCCTCCGCGACGCGGTCGAGCGCGGTGCGATCGCGGACCCCGACTTCGACCCGGACGCGGTCCCGATCGCCGACGCCGACGTGCTCGCGCGGCTCTCGCCGCCGGTCCGGCGCTGGTGGGTCGAGCGGTTCGGCGCGTACGTCGGCGAGAACGGCGGGTTCTTCACGCCGCCGCAGCGCGAGGCGATCCCTCGCGTCGACGACGGGGAGAACTGCCTCGTCGCGGCGCCGACGGGCAGCGGGAAGACGCTGGCCTCGTTCCTCGCGGTGCTCGACGACCTCTTCGCGCGCGACCGCGCCGACGACCTCGACAACGCCGTCTACTGCCTGTACGTCTCGCCGCTGAAGTCGCTCGCGAACGACATCGAGCGCAACCTGGAGACTCCCTTGGAGGGGATCGGGGAGGCGGTCGCCGCGGCCGAGAGGGACGACGGGGCGGGGGACGCCGAGGCGTACGATCCGGGCGTCAGGCAGGCGATCCGCCACGGCGACACCTCGAAGGCGGACCGGCAGGCGATGCTCTCCGAGACGCCCCACGTCCTCAACACCACGCCGGAGACGCTGGCGATCCTGCTCAACTCGCCGAAGTTCAAGGAGAAGCTCCGCACCGTCGAGTACGTGATCGTCGACGAGATCCACTCGCTGGCCGCGAACAAGCGCGGCACGCACCTCGCGGTGTCGCTAGAGCGGCTGACCGAGTTGACGCGGAACGGAGACCGGGGAGGCGACGCCGGGATCGCGCGGATCGGCTGCTCGGCGACCGTCGAACCGCTCGACGGGATCGCCTCGTTCCTCGTCGGGCGCGAGCGCGTCGCCGGCGAGGTCGGCGACGCCGACGGGTTCGAGACGCGGCCCTGCGAGGTGGTCGACGCCCGGTTCGCCCGCGAGTTCGACCTCGAACTCCGGACGCCGGCCGCCGACCTGATCCACACGCCGCGGTCGGCGGTGACCGACCGCTTCTACGAGTCGCTTCACGACCTGATCGAGTCCCACGAGAACACGCTGGTGTTCACGAACTCCCGCTCGGGCGCAGAGCGCACCCTCCAGGAGCTCCGGGGGCGGTTCGACTACGACGAGTCGGACTCCGGCTGCCACCACGGGAGCCTCGGCGAGGCGCAGCGCACCCGCGTCGAGGAGGGGCTGAAGTCGGGCGAGCTGGACGTGGTCACGACCTCGACGAGCCTGGAGTTGGGAATCGACATGCCGCACCTCGATCTCGTCGTCCAGGTGGGCTCGCCGAAGTCCGTCGCCGCGCTGCTCCAGCGCGTCGGCCGCGCGGGCCACAGCCCGGGCGAGACCGTCGAGGGCCGGGTGTTCGCCCTGGACCGCGACGAGCTGATCGAGTGCGCCGCGCTGCTCGCGCGCGCCGAGGACGGGTTCGTCGACCGCGTGTTCCCGCCCGAGGGCGCGTACGACGTGGCGGCACAGCACGTCTACGGGATGGCCATAAACCGGATCCGCCCCGACCGCGAGGTCCGCGAGGTACTGCGCCGGGCGCACCCGTACCGCGGCTTCGACGACGCCGCGTACGAGCGGCTGTTCCGGTACCTCACGGGCGACTACGACGGACTGGAGGAGAAGAACGTCTACCCGAAGGTGTGGCGCGACGCCAACGACCCGCCCGACGGCGAGCACCACCACCCCGCGTACCCGGTCGGCGAGACGCTCGTCGGGAAGCGCGGGCGGCTCGCGCGGGTCATCTACATGACGAACGTGGGAACGATCCCCGACTCGTTCACCTGCGACGTGTTCACGCGCGACGACGAGTGGGTCGGCACCCTCGACGAGTCGTACCTCGACACGCTGGAGTCGGGCGACGTGTTCGCCTTGGGCGGCGAGCGGTTCGCGTTCCGCTACCGCCGCGGCTCGAAGGTGTACGTCGACCACACGAGCGAGCGCCCGACCGTGCCGTCGTGGTTCGCCGAGCGACTGCCCCTCTCGGCGGACCTCGCCCGCGAGGTCCTCGACTTCCAGGCCGAACTCCTCGACCGCCTGACGGGGGACGGCGCGAACGCCGGCCCGGCGGCGGTCCGGGCGTGGCTCCGACAGTTCCCCCTCGACGGGAACGCGGTCCGCGCGCTCGCCCGCATGTACGACGAGCAGGTACGGTACGCGGGCGCGGACTCTGTCTCGACGCCCGACCGCCTCGTCGTCGAGGAGGAGCTCGACCGGAGCGAGTACAAGCGGCGCTTCTACGTCCACTCGATCTACGGCCGCCGGTTCAACGACGGGCTCTCGCGGCTCGTCGCGGCCGCGGTCGCGAACCGCACCGACGCCAACGTCGCGGTGGCGGTCGCCGACCGCGGCTTCTCGCTCGCGCTCCCGCTGAACCGGAAGGTCGACGTGGCGGGGATACTGGCCGACCTCGACCCGGAGACGGTCCGCGAGGACCTGCGCGAGGCGGTTCAGGGGACGGACCTGCTCCAGCGCTACTTCCGGATCAACGCAGGGCGCGCGCTCCTGATCCTGAAGCGGTACAAGGGGTACGAGAAGTCGGCCGCGGAACAGCAGGTCTCCGCCGAGATGCTGCTGTCGTTCGCGGCCGACTTAGAGGAGTTCGCCGTCTTAGAGGAGACGTACCGGGAGCTGCTGGAGGACCGGCTCGACGTCGACGGCATCCGCGAGGCGGTCGACCGGATCGCCGCCGGCGACCTCGCGGTCGAACACCGCGTCGTCGACTCGCCCAGCCCGCTCGCGTTCGGGCTCGCGACGCTGGTCGACTCCGACACCGTCATCGCCGACGACGAGTCCGCGGTCCTCCGCGAGTTCCACGCCCGCGTGATGGAGGAGATCGGCGAGACCCCGCGGAGCGCCGCGGCCGAGGGAGAAGGCGGAGGCGACCCCGACGCCGGACCGCCCGCGGACGGGAAACCGGACTGAGATGACGGTCCCCGATCCCCCCGCCGTCCCGCCCGCCAGGCTCCGCCGACGGTTCGCCGGGGCCGTGGCGCTCGGCGCGCTCGGGCTGGCCGCGCTGTGGCGCCCGCTCGGCACGGCTTGGGTCCTCGCCGCGGTCGTTCCCGGCGCGTACCTCGCCGCGTACGCGCGCGGCAACCTCGCGGCGAACCGCACGCCCGACGGTGAGGCACCGGACCCGCGGCTCGGCCCGGCGAACGCGATCACGCTGTTCCGCGGCTGGCTCGCCGTCGTCCTCGCGGGCGCGGCGGTCGCGCCGGCGCCGAGTCCGTGGCTCCCCGCCGCCCTCTTCGTCGGCGCGGTGGGCCTCGACGCGGTCGACGGCGCTGTCGCCCGCCGCACCCGCGAGACGGCCCTCGGCGCGCGCCTCGACGGGGCCACCGACGCGTTGGCCGTGCTCGTCGGCGCCGCGGTCGCCGTCGCGCTCGGCGCGCTCCCCGCGTGGTACCTCCTCGCCGGCGGCGTCTGGTACGCCTACGCCGGGTCGCTGTGGCGGCGCCGGCGACGCGGGGCACCGGTGTACGAGCTGCCGCCCAGCCGGGTTCGGCCGTTCGTGGGCACCGCGCAGTTCGCCGTGGTCGCGCTCGCGCTCCTCCCGAACGTCGGCCGCGGGGGCGGGAGGGCCCTCCTGACCGCGTTCGCGGCGGTCGCGCTGGCGGCGCTCCTGGCGAGCTTCGCCAGAGACTGGGCGGCCGCGACGGGGCGACTCGGCCGCGACGACCCGCCGACCGCGGCCGGGCGAGGCGGCGAGTGAGGCGGTGAGCGAACGGTCCGAACCGGGCGGGGGCGGGACCGGTTCGCGGCGTCGAGGAGTGAACGGCGAGCCGCGGTCGCGCGCTACGACTCTCTTGAGAGCAGGACCGCCAGGACGGCGATCAACGCGACCTGCGCGACCTTGTCGACGGCGCCGTACACCCCGACGTCGGCCGGGAACGAGTACGTCCCGGTGACGAAGTTGATCACGTACCAGAGGACGATCTGACCGCCGGTGAACGGGATCCCGACGGCGTACATCAGCCGGCGCCGGTACCCGGCGACTATCGCCGCCACGCCCGCGCCGAAGCCGAGGGTCGCGACGAAAAAGGAGATCCCCAGCGCGCCCCCGACCAGAACCCCGAGGACGGCGTGGACGATCCCGGACACGGTCGCGGCGATGATCCCGACCCAGTGGAGCGTGGTCAGCGATTCGACGTCGGCGCCCGCGTCGGAGTGTGCCATGGATACGCCACGCACGGCCTCCGCCGGCTTATGTTTACTCCCCGGCGGGCGCGACCGCGACGGGCGACTCCGCTCGGTCGGGCGGTCGTCGCCGGCGGGGCTTTATATTTGATCGGCACATGCGATCGGTAATGTCGACTCCTCTCGGCCGTCGGCCGCGGACGGGTGAGTCCGCGTGAGCGACGGCGCCGTCCACCGCGCGGTGGAGTTCACCGCCCCCGAGCGCGTCGAGGTCGTCCCGGTCGACGACCCCGCCCCGGCCCCCGACGAGGTGGTCGTCTCCGCGTCCGTCTCGGCGGTGAGCGCGGGGTCCGAGCTGCTCGCGTACCGCGGGGATCTCGACCCCGAGACCGTCGCGGACGAGGAGCTCTCCTCGCTCGACGGCGACCTCTCGTACCCGCTCCGCTACGGCTACGCGGTCGTCGGGCGGGTGACCGCGGTCGGCGAGGCGGTCGACCCGTCGTGGCGCGACCGCACCGTCTTCGCGTTCAACCCCCACGAGAGCCGGTTCGCCGTCTCCCCGGACGCGCTCATCCCGGTCCCGGACGGGATCGACCCGGAGACCGCGACGCTGTTCGCGAACGCGGAGACGGCGGTGACGCTGACGCTCGACGCGGCCCCCCGGCTCGGCGAGCGCGTCGCGGTGTTCGGGCAGGGCGTCGTGGGGCTGCTCACGACCGCCCTCCTGGCACGGAGCGGCGCGGAGACCGTGGTCGCGGTCGAACCGAAGGACCGGCGGCGCGGGCTCGCGGCCGAGTTCGGCGCCGACGCCGTCGTCGACCCGACCCGATACGACGGGCGCGCCGGCGTCGTCGACGCCGTCCGCGACCGCACCGGGGGCGTCGACCTCGCGGTCGAGGTCTCGGGGCGGCCCGAGACGCTGGAGACGGCCGTCGAGACGACGCGGTTCGACGGCCGCGTCCTCGTGGGGTCGTGGTACGGCACCAAGCGCGCCGACCTCGGCTTCGGCGACCACTTCCACCGCGGGCGGGTCACCGTCCGGAGCAGCCAGGTCACGACCATCGCGCCGGAACTCCGGGGTCGTTGGGACCGGGAGCGCCGCCGCGAGACCGCCTGGCGCCAGCTCCGGCGACTTCACGGCGAGCTGGGCGTCACCGAACGGCTCGTCACGGACCGCGTCCCGGTCGACCGCGCGCCGAGCGCGTACCAGCGCCTCGCCGACGAGGGCGAAGCGACCCTCCAACTCCTCTTCACCTACCCATGTACGAACTGACCGTCTCCGAGACGTTCGTCGCACAGCACTACCTCACCGTCCCGAACCCGCCGGCCGGCGAGGCGGAGCTCCACTCGCACACCTTCACCGCGGAGGCGACGTTCCGCGGCCCGGAGCTCGGCGAGTACGGCTACCTGCTCGACATCGACCTCGCGCTCGACGCCCTGGCCGACGCGGCCGACCGCTACCGGGACGAGACGCTCAACGAGCACTTGGAGGGCAACCCCAGCGCCGAGCGGCTGGCCCGGGCGCTGTTCGACGCCCTCGCGACGGTGGACGCCCCGGCCGCGACCCGGCTGACCGTGACCGTCCGCGAGGACGACGCCGCGAGCGTCTCCTACGCCGGCGAACTGCGGTGACGCCCCGATGCGCGTCGCCCTCGTGCTGGCCGGCGACATCGAGTCCGAGTCCGGCGGCTTCTACTACGACCGGCGGCTCCGCGACCGGCTCCGCGGGCGCGGCCACGGCGTCGAGGTGGTCTCGCTGCCTCGGGGGTCCTACCGGGAACGCCTCGCGCCGAACCTCCGTGCGGGCCGGCTCGCAGACCGCCTCGCCGAGTTCGACGTGGTCGTCGAGGACGGGCTGGCGCACCCCTCCGTGCTGTGCGCCAACCGCCGGCTCGACGCGCCGACCGTCGCGCTCGTCCACATGATCGCGTGGCGTGCGCGGGCGGCGCAGGGGACGCCGGACGGCGGACGGGGGCCCCTCGACCGCGCGCGCTCGGCGCTCGGTCGCCGCGGAGTGGCGGCCGTCGAGCGCCGGTTCCTCCGCGGCGTCGACGCCGCGGTGTACAACGCCGAGACGACCCGTCGGAACGCGGCCGTGCTCGGCGGCCCGGCCAGGAGCGCGGTCGCCCCGCCGGCCGGCGACCGGTTCGAGCCCGTGACCTCCGCGTCCGAGATCCGCGAGCGCGCCCGGTCCGGTCCGCTGGAGGTGACCTTCCTCGGGAACGTCGTCCCGCGGAAGGGGCTCGAAGCGCTCGTCGACGGCCTCGCCAGGCTGGACGGTCGCGACGTGGACTGGCGGCTGACGGTCGTCGGGGACCGGACGGTCGCGCCGGACCACGCCGAGGCCGTCGCGGAGTCGGTCGCCGCGGCCGGGATCGGCGACCGCGTCGGCTTCGCCGGCCGCCTCGACGACGAGGCGGTCGCGGCGCGGCTCCGCGAGAGCCACGTCCTGGCGGTCCCGTCGCGGTACGAGCCGTTCGGCATGGTGTACCTGGAGGCGATGGGATTCGGCTGCGTGCCGCTGGCGACGACCGCGGGCGGCGCGAGCGAGTTCGTCCGGGACGGCGAGTCGGGCGTCCTCGTGCCCCCCGGCGACCCGCGCGCCGTGGCCGCGGCCCTCCGCGACCTCGACGACCGCGACCGGCTGGCGGCCATGGGGACCGCCGCCCGCCGCGACTACGAGGCGCGGCCGGGGTGGCCGGAGACGCTCGACCGCGTCGTCGACTTCCTGGAGGCCGAGGCCGGACGGCGGACGGGGGGCCCGGATCGGGGAGGTGACGCGGCGTGACCGACCACGCGACGTACCTCGACGCGAAGCGCGCCCTCGACGACCGCTCGCTGAACCGGACGGTCCTCGACCGCTTCGCCGCCGAGCTCCCGCCCGAGCCCGAGGTGCTCGAAGTCGGCGCGGGCACGGCGACGATGGTCGAGCGCCTCGTCGACTGGGGCGTGATCGACGCCGGCCGGTGGGTCGCGGTCGACGCCCGCGAGGACGCCCTGTCGGCGGGCGAAGCGCGGATCGGCGGCGCGGTCGGCGACGTCGCCGTCGAGTTCCGCGTCGCGGACGCCTTCGACGTCGCGAGCGAGGCGGCGGCCGCCGGCGAGCGGTTCGACGCGGTCGTCGGCTGCGCGTTCTTCGACGTGGTCGACGCCGCCCCCGCGGTCGACGCCCTCGCCGAGGTCGCCCCCGTCGCGTACGCGCCGATCACCTACGACGGCGAGACGCGGTTCGCGCCCCCGGACCCGGACGACGAGGCCGTCCTCGACCGCTATCACCGCCACATGCGGGAGTTCCGCCCCGGCGGCCCCGACGGGGCGGCGGCGCTGGCCCAGCAGGCGACCGCGATCGCCGAGGGGCCCTCCCCGTGGGAGATCGAACCCCCCTACGAGTCGGGCGAGCGGACCGTACTCGCGCACCTGCTCGACACGGTGGAGGCGGCCGTCGGCGAGACCGGCTACGACGCGAGCGACTGGGCGGCCAGACGCCGCCGGGCGCTCGACGACGAGCGCCTGCGCTACGAGGCCGCGAACCGCGACCTGCTGGTGCGGTTGGAGTGAGCGCCCCGGCGGTCCCGGTTCACGGCCCGAACGGCTCCCCCGGAACCGGGTCCGGGAGCCCCTCGAGCACCAGGGTCGTGTAGTGGAGGAACACCGCCAGCGCGGCGAGCGAGAGGAGCAGCAGGAACAGCAGGATCAGCCGCTCGTCGCTGCGGACGACCGCGGCGGTGTCCGCGAGGAACCTCGTCCGCGCGCGACGGCCGGTCATCGTCCATTGTTGCGCTCGCGGGCGGTTAAAAGTAGCCGCCGCAGTCCGGGTGCGACCGGCGCCTGCGGCCCTCTCCCGCTCCGTCAGTCGTCCGACGGCGACGGGCGGGTCCGGCCGAGGGGCTCGCCGTCGACGGGCTCGTCCGGGTTCGCGTCCACGGCGGCCTCCGAGAGGCCGAGCTGCGCGTCGACGTCCACGTCCTCGCGCACGTGGACGGTCCCGCGGTGGACCGCGATGGCGTCCGCGAGGTGGAGCCGGACCGCGTCGAGCAGGACCTCGGCCTCGAGGGGCTGCCCCCGCCGCTTGATCTCGTCGACGTCGGCGCCCGGGGGCACGTCGAAGGCGCGCTGAGCGATGACCGGCCCCTGGTCGAGGTCGGTCGTGACGTAGTGGGCCGTGACGCCCGCGACCCGGACGCCGGCGTCCTTGGCCTGCCGGTACGCCTCCGCGCCGGGGAACGCCGGCAGCAGCGAGGGGTGGACGTTGACGATCCGCCCCTCGTACCGGAAGACGACCTCGGGCGAGAGGATGCGCATGTACCGCGCCAAGGCGATGAGGTCCACGTCGTACTCGGCCAGCAGGTCGAGCAGACGCTCCTCGTCGGTGTTGCCGTTGCCGTCGCCCACGTCGTAGAACGGCTTGTCGTAGCGCTCCGCGAGCGACCGGAGGTCGCCGCGGTTGCCGATGACGACCGGGATCTCGGCCTCGCTGTCCTCGGCCAGCTCGCCCCGCGCCTCCGCCTCCAACAGCGCCTCGGGCGCGTGGGTCTCCTTGGTGACGAGCAGCGCGACGCGCCGCGCGTCGCGATCGCTCGGGAACCGTACTTGGATGTCGACGTCGAGCTCGCGGCCCAGCTCGGCGAGCGCGCGGCGGAGCT
The DNA here is from genome assembly GCF_005435135.1 of Halorubrum sp. ASP1. Lineage (NCBI taxonomy): Archaea > Methanobacteriati > Methanobacteriota > Halobacteria > Halobacteriales > Haloferacaceae > Halorubrum > Halorubrum sp. ASP1. The sequence continues at coordinate 74,514 of NZ_SGUA01000012.1, forward strand.
CGCCGCGCGATGTCTCCATCTCCGCGGTGTCGACGCGGGTCGTCATCCGGAAGACGCCCTCGCGGACCGCCTGGTCTAAGTCCTCGATGTTGATTCCGCGCTCGAACAGCAGGGAGGTGACCCGCGCGATGAGTCCGGTCTTGTCTCCTCCGACGACCGTGATTTCGGTCAGTTCGCGGGTCATGCGACGATCACCTCCGCGGGTTCGAGCGGCTGCATACACCCTTCACAACAGCCGGAGGGGTTTGCCCCTTTCGCTCGGTGCCGTCCCTGCCTCCCGCACGAACGACCGCAACATATCCACGAATATGCGCATAAGCGTCGTTCCAAAACGGTTTTTACACACGACCCCGCACCAACAGGTATGACCGCGTACACGGCGACGGTGACGATCCGGCTAAAGCGGGGCGTCCTCGACCCGGAGGCCGAGACGACCCAGCAGGCCCTCGAACGGCTCGGGTTCGAGCTGTCCGACCTCCGCTCGGCGGACCGCTTCGAGGTCGACCTCGACGCAGCCGACGCCGACGAGGCGGCCGACCGCGCCGACGAGATGGCCGAGCGGCTGCTCGCGAACCCCACGATCCACGACTACGACGTGGCGGTCGCGGAGCGATGACGGCCGACAAGGCGAGGTGGGCGGCGTGACGGTCGCCGTCGTCCAGTTCGGCGGCTCGAACTGCGACCGCGACGCCGTCCGCGCCTTAGATCACCTCGGCGTCGACGCCGAGCGCGTCTGGTACGACGACGGCCTCCCCGCCGACCCCGACGGGGTCGTCCTCCCCGGCGGGTTCTCCTACGGCGATTACCTCCGCGCCGGCGCGATGGCCGCCCGCGACCCGATCATGAACGAAGTCCGCGACGCCGCCGACGCCGGCGTCCCCGTGATCGGCATCTGTAACGGCGCGCAGATCGGCTCGGAGTCGGGGCTGACGCCCGGCGCGTTCACCACGAACGCCTCCGCGCGGTTCCAGTGCGAGCCGGTCCGCCTGCGCGTCGAGCGCGCCGATACCCCCTGGACCGCCGCCTACGACGAGGGACAGGTCATCGAGGTCCCCATCGCGCACGGCGAGGGGCGCTTCGAGATAAGCGAGGCGGCCCACGCCGACCTCGTCGCCGAGGACCGCGTCCTCTTCCGCTACTGCGACGCCGACGGGAACGTCACGGACGCCGCCAATCCGAACGGCTCGACCGACAACGTCGCCGGCGTCCTCGGCGAGCGCGAGACGGTGGCCGTGCTGATGCCGCACCCCGAGCGCGCCACACTCCCCGACCTCGGGCGCAGCACCGACGGCGCCGGAATCCTGCGCGCGTTCGCCTAACTGTCGCCTTTTTGCCGCCGGCCGCCGAACCGACACGCATGCGAGCGCGACACATCGATCACGTCAACCTCCGGATCCCGGAAGACGGCGCCGACGAGGCCCGCGAGTTCTACGGCGAGCAACTCGGGTTCGGCGTCGAGGACGCGCTGTACGCGGCCGACGAGAAGCCCTTCTTCGACGTGCGGCTCTCGGCGACCGCGGTGATCCACCTCTGGCCGACCGAGGAGTTCGAGGCGCCGACGAAGACGAACTACGACCACGTCGCGGTCGTCGTGGAGGAGTCGGTCGACGAGATTGAACGCGAGCTGGCGGACGCGGGCGCCGCGGTCGAGAAGACGCTCGACTCGCCGCTGGGCGCGACCGGCGAGGCCGGCGCGGTGTACGTCAGGGACCCGTTCGGCTACCGGGTGGAGCTGAAAACGCGGGTGTGATAGCCCGGGGACGACGACCGATCGACCCCCGCCCCGAACCCGTTCGCCCCGCCGAGCAACCCTCGCCCCGACGCGGTCGTTTAAGAGTCCCGAGCGACAGGGTCGCGTATGAGCGAACAGCAGCCGAGGTCCGACGACGACGAGCGGCGCCGTCGCCGGGAGGACGCGGACCGATTCGCCGGGAAGAAGGACGGTGACCTGCGGAGCCGCGAGGTGACCGAGGGACCTGACAAGGCGCCGCACCGCGCGATGTTCCGCGCGATGGGGTTCGACGACGAGGACCTCTCCTCGCCCATCGTCGGCGTCCCGAACCCGGCGGCCGACATCACGCCGTGTAACGTCCACCTCGACGACGTGGCCGACGCCGCGCTCGACGGCATCGACGCCGCGGGCGGGATGCCGATCGAGTTCGGCACGATCACGATTAGCGACGCCATCTCGATGGGGACGGAGGGGATGAAGGCGAGCCTGATCTCGCGGGAGGTCATCGCCGACTCGGTCGAGCTGGTCTCCTTCGGCGAGCGGATGGACGCGCTGGTGACGGTCGCGGGCTGCGACAAGAACCTCCCCGGGATGATGATGGCCGCGATCCGGACGGACCTGCCGAGCGTCTTCCTCTACGGCGGCTCGATCATGCCCGGGCAGCACGACGGCCGCGACGTGACGATCGTCCAGGTGTTCGAGGGCGTCGGCACGTACGCGCAGGGCGACATGGACGCCGACGAGCTCGACGACCTGGAACGCCACGCCTGTCCCGGCGCGGGCTCGTGCGGCGGGATGTTCACCGCGAACACGATGGCGTCGCTCTCGGAGGCGCTCGGGCTGGCGCCGCTCGGGTCGGCCTCGCCGCCCGCCGAGGACGAGGCGCGCTACGCGGTCGCCGAGCGCGCCGGCGAGCTGGCGATGGACTGTATCGAGAACGACCGCCGGCCCTCCGACATCCTCTCGCGGGAGTCGTTCGAGAACGCCATCGCGGCCCAGACCGCGATGGGCGGTTCGACGAACGCCGTCCTCCACCTGCTCGCCTTGGCGGGCGAGGCCGACGTCGACCTCTCGATCGAGGACTTCGACGAGATCTCGCGGCGCACGCCGAAGATCGCGAACCTCCAGCCCGGCGGGACGCGCGTGATGAACGACCTCCACGAGGTCGGCGGCGTGCCGGTCGTGCTCCGCCGCCTGCTGGAGGCGGACCTGCTCCACGGCGACGCGATGACGGTGACGGGCAACACCCTCGCCGAGGAGATCGCGGCGCTGGAGGAGCGCGGCGAGCTCCCGGACGAGTCGGACATCGAGGCCGACTTCCTCTATCCCGTCGACGACCCGAAGGAGGAGGAGGGCGCGATCAAGATCCTCGACGGCAACCTCGCGCCGGACGGCTCGGTGCTGAAGGTGACCGGCGACGACGAGTTCTACCACGAGGGGCCGGCCCGCGTGTTCGAGAACGAGGAGGACGCGATGGAGTACGTCCAGTCGGGCGGGATCGAGTCCGGCGACGTGATCGTCATCCGCAACGAGGGCCCCCGCGGCGGCCCCGGGATGCGCGAGATGCTCGGGGTCACCGCCGCGGTCGTCGGCGCGGGCCACGAGGACGACGTGGCGCTGCTCACCGACGGCCGCTTCTCGGGCGGCACCCGCGGCCCGATGATCGGCCACGTCGCGCCCGAGGCCGCCGTCGGCGGCCCGATCGGCCTGATCGAGGACGGCGACCACGTCACCGTCGACATCCCCGAGCGCGACCTCACCGTCGACCTCTCCGACGAGGAGCTGGAGGCGCGCCGCGAGGAGTGGGAGGCGCCCGAGCCGCCCTACGAGGGGGGCATCCTCGCGAAGTACGGCCGGGACTTCGCCTCCGCCGCCGCCGGCGCGGTGACGAACCCGCGGCTCACGCGGGACTGATCGCGCCGCCGCCCACCGACCGCGCCGGACCCTCCGTCAGCGGACGAGCACCACGGGCACCGGGGCGCGCTTGGAGACGGTCTCGGCGACGTTACCGACGAGGAACCGGCGCGTCGCACGCCCGCGGTCCGCGCCGTGGGCCCCGATCACGACCGTGTCGTACCCCTCCGCCCGGTCGACGATGTTCCGCGCCGGGTGGCCGACGCCGACGACCGTGTCGACCTCGCGGCCGCGGTCGGTCGCCAGTGCGCGGGCGCGCTCGAAGACGCCCTCCGCGCGCTCCGCGGCCGCCGCCTCGAAGTCGTCCGCGAGCGCGAGCGACGCGGCCTCGCCCATCATCATCGACGGCGCGCCGACGACGTGAACCACGGTGACGTCGGCGTCCGGGAAGTTCTCCAAGGCGTATTCGAGGGCCCGCTCGGCGTGGTCCGAGTCGTCCATCGGCACAAGGATGCGGTCTATCATACCCGATCTACGCCGCGCACCCTCCTAACTGCTCCCGTCAGCGCGGCGTCGTCAGGCGACTCCCGGCAAGAGGACGAAGAACGCGTACGCCAGCGCGGTCGACACCGACGGGCCGATGATCCACATCGAGACGTACTTCAGGACCGCCCGGGGGTTGAACAGGTCGCCCGCGTTCAACACCGCCGCCGGCTCCGCCTCCCCGATCGGCGACGACTGCCGTCCCTCGGTGTCGCCGACGGTGATCGCGCCGGTGACGATCTCGTTGTCGCCGGTGTCGCGCGTGACCGCCTGCCGGACCGTGACCGGGCGCGTCGCCCGCCCCCAGCCGATGCCGACGATCGTCATCACCGTGCCCATGACGAGGCTGATCGGGATGCCGATCCACGAGAGGACCGTCGTGATCGTCGAGGCCGTGGTCATCACGAACAGCGCGGCGAGGAGTGGGATGTCGCTGAGCTCGCCGCCGACCGACTCCATCGTGCGGCGGGCGATCGTGAACCCGCCGAGCCCGATCGCGAGCGTCGCGAGCAGGATCGCGGTGTCGTCGGGGAGCCCGCCGACCCCGCTGACGAGCGGCGCGGCGGCGTTCGGGACGTTGCTCGCACCGGCGCTGAACGCCATGTAACAGCCGATGACCAGAACCACGACCGTGCTGACGAGCTCCGAGTACGTCGTGTTGGGTCCGAGCGCGACCGTGGGTACGGCCCCGTCGCGGTCGAGTCGGAGCAGCAGGCCGGGGGACTTCTCGATGCGAACGCGCCGGTTCACGGCCGGGTAGACGTACCGGCCGATGACGACCCCGATCCAGAAGCCGATGATCGGCGTCACGATCCACCAGGAGACGGTCCGGGTGATCGTGGCGTAGTTGAGCGTGTCGGTCGCCAGCCCGAGCCCCGCGATAGCGCCAACGGTCGTCATCGAGGTCGGCACCGGGACGCCGAAGACGTTCGCGATAAGGATCCCGAACCCGATGAAAAACAGGACGGCGACGCCGGCCGACAGCGAGAGCTCGGTCGTGATGATCCCGCCGCTGAGCGTGTCCATCACGTTTCGTCCCACCGTCCACCCCCCGAGGAACACGAACACCGTCATCAGCGCGGCCGCGGTCGTCTTCTTCAGGATGCCGGCGCCCACCGGCGGCCCCCACGCGATGCCGGTCGAGGAGCCGCCGATGTTGAAGCCGACGAACACCGAGGCGACGATACCGACAGCGAGCAGCGTCTCGACCATCTCCTGCGCCTACCGGCATCGGTGGCAAATACCTGTCGCCATCGGGGAGCGGACGGCTGCGAGACGGACGGCGAACGGCGAGAGAGAGAGAGACGAAGCGGACCCGCGGGAACCGGACTGCGGAGTCGACGGGCGCGCTCCCGGCCGGTGGCGGAGCTCGGGGTTCGGCGCCGCTTACCGGCGCTCTCCCCCGTCGGTCCGAGCCGTCGTGACCGACTCGGCGCACCAGACGTTGCTCCGGCGACCCGCGCGGGACAGCTCCATCCGCACGACGGACCCGACCGGGAGGTCCGCGACCCGCTCGCGGGCGTCCTCGTCCGCATAGTCGACGATGTGGAACGTCTCGTTGCGGGGATGGGCACGTACCGTGGTACATTCGTGATCGTTCTGTGCGGAAATGACGGTGTACGCGTTCGATTGTGACATCTTATACCGTTATTGCTGGACACCGTACTTCAAGCCTCCGTATATTCACTACGGACGTGAGGGAAGTCGTAATATCGATATAAGGTCCTGAATTTTGACTACGATCGCCGAAGAGTGTCGATGATTCGCGGACGATCGTTTCGAACAGGCGATCACGAGCGGCCCGGTCGCTGACGGACCGTCACGGGGGACGACCGGCGACTGACGAGGGCGAACCGCGAGCGCGCGGATCACCATACCTATTTCCGACGACGGCGAAGGCCGGTCATGGACCGAGGCGAGGGGCCGGACCCCGAGACGACCGCCGAGGGCGTCGCGAGCGCGGACGCCGAGACGGATCCGGACGCCGGCGGCGTGGCGCTGTTCGTCGACGGCCCGAACGTGCTGCGCGAGGAGTTCGACGTGGACTTAGACGACGTGCGACTGGCCGCCGAGGCGGAGGGGCCGCTGGTGACGACCCGGCTGTACCTCGACGAGCACGCGACGCCGGGGCTGATCCAGGCCGCGGAGGCCCGCGGCTTCGAGGTCGTGATCACGAGCGGCGACGTGGACGTGAAGCTCGCGGTCGACGCCGCGCGGTTCGCCGCGGAGGGCCGGATGGAGACGCTCGCGATCGCCTCCCGCGACACGGACTTCAAGCCGGTCGTCGAGACCGCGAACGGCTACGGGATCCGGACGCTCGCCATCGCGCCCGGCGAGTTCGGCCGGTCGGACGCCCTCCGCAACGCGGCGAACGGCTCCGTGACGCTCGACGGCGACGAGGTCGACGCGACCGAGGCCCCGGACGATACGGGAAGCGAACCGACCTGGCACCGGTAGCGATCGAGCGACGCAGACGGCGACCGTTCACGGGAGAGAGAGCGACGGGGGTGAACGCGCCTTCGGAGCCCTCACAGAACTCCTTACCGCCGGCTTCCCCGCCGAACCCGACCGAGCAACAGCGCCCCGACGCCCCCGGCCAGTCCCGCGATACCGACGAGGACGACGCCGGTCGCGACCCCGCCGTAGCGCGCGACCGCCGCCTCGACGCCCACCCGTATCCAGCCGAGGTTCGGCACCGCGAACAGCGCCTTCCCGGCGATCCACTCGTCGGGGACGACGGGCGCGATGCCCGCGCTCTGGTCGTACAGCTCGTTCGCGTCGCCGTAGGTGACGTACCCGTCGTACGGCGCCGGGCACGTCGCCAGATCCGCGCAGTCCGCGGCGAGGAGCGCCGGGTCGGCCCGCTCCGTCCAGTCCTCGCCGGCGTCGACCGCGAACGCCAACCGGTGGAACACCGGTCTCCCGTCCGCCCCCGGGACGGTGTAGACGACGACGTCGCCCGTCCCGCCGAGCCGCGCCGGCGCGTTCGGGTCGGCAGCGGTCGAGAGGTCGCCCCACGGCGCGCGGTCGGCCGCCGTCACGACGACGAGGTCCCCGCGCTCGACCCCGGGCGCCATGCTGCCGCTCTCGACCGCGACGAAGGGCGGCCAGGTCCCGACGAGCGCGAACAGGAGGACCGCGGCGACCACGACGGCGACCGCGGGTGCGATCGGACCGGTCCGGTCGGGGCGACGGCTGCTCACGCCGGAGCGAGGGGCCGGCGACCGCTTGAGGCTGTCGGCCGAGTCGACGACGGGCGCGACCGCGGCGGGGGCCGCCGCCGACGCGGACCGCCGATGTCACAAAGCCTTAGGTTCGTCCCGGAGAGGTGCGAGTATGACCGATCGCCTCCCTCCGCTCCACGACGCCCACGACGAGCGCGGCGCCAAGTTCACCGACTTCGGCGGCTGGCAGATGCCCGTCGAGTTCGACTCGATCCGGACCGAGCACGCCGCGGTCCGCGAGTCGGTCGGCGTCTTCGACGTGTCGCACATGGGCGAGATCGAGGTGTCCGGCCCGGACGCGACCGAGCTGCTGAACCGGCTCACGACGAACGACGTGCGCGCGCTCGACCCCGGCGACTCGCAGTACGCCGCGATCACGAACGAGGACGGCGTGATGCTCGACGACACGGTCGTCTACCGGCTCCCCGACGGGACCGCGGCCGGCGAGGGGGCCGCGTCGCTCGCGGACCTCGACGCGACCCGCGACGGCGACCTCGACGCCCCGAGCGGCGACCCCGCGTACCTCTTCGTGCCGAACGCCGGCCACGACGGGCAGATGTACGACCGCTGGACCGCGCACCGCGACGAGTGGGACCTCGACGCGACCGTCGCGAACGCCACCGACGACTGGGCGATGCTCGCAGTCCAGGGCCCCGACGCGGCCGACGCGCTCGACGAGGCGACGCCGGGGGACCGGGTCGTCGGCCTCTCGAAGTTCGAGGCGGCGGCCGCGGCGGTGGCCGGCACGGAGAGCTGGGTCGCGCGCACCGGTTACACCGGCGAGGACGGCTTCGAAGTGATGTGTCCGGCCGACGCCGCCGAGTCCGTCTGGGCGGCGTTCGCCGACGCGCCGCTGGAGGCGCAGCCGTGCGGGCTCGGCGCCCGCGACACGCTCCGCACCGAGATGGGCTACCTGCTGTCGGGACAGGACTTCGACCCGGAGAGCGAACCCCGGACGCCGTACGAGGCCCGGATCGGCTTCGTCGTCGAGCTCGACACGGAGTTCGTCGGCCGCGACGCCTTGGAGGCCCAGAAAGAGGAGGGAGTCGACGAGAAGTTCGTCGGCGTCCGCCTCCGCGAGCGCGGCGTCCCCAGGAACGGATACGCCGTCACCGACGGCGACCTCACCCGCGTCGGGAAGCTCACCTCCGGGACGATGAGCCCGACGCTCGACGAGCCCATCGGCTTGGGCTACCTCCACGAGTCGTACGCCGACGCCGGCACCGAGGTGAGCGTCGTCGTACGCGGCGACGAGAAGCGCGCCGAGGTCGTGGTCCCGCCGTTCCTCGACCGCTGAGGGTTGTCACCAAGGCCCGAGCAACGCTCATACGAGCGGCCCGAGAAGCGCCGGTATGGCGCCCACCGATCCCGCCAGCGACGCGACTGGGGTACCGGATTCGGACCTCGCCGTCGCGCGAGCGGCCGATCCCCGGCCGATCGAGGAGGTCGCGGCCGACCTCGGGCTCTCCGCCGACGGCGTCGAGCGGCGCGGCGACGGCGTCGCGAAGGTCACGCACGCGGCGGTCCGCGACGCCGTGGGCGACGGGCCGCGCGCGCCCGGGGGCGCGGCGGCGTCGGCCGGGACGACCGTCCTCGTGACCGGCATGTCGCCGACGCCGAAGGGCGAGGGGAAGACCGTCACCACCGTCGGACTCGGGCAGGGGCTCGCCGCGCTGGGCGAGCGGGCCGCGGTCGCGGTCCGGGAGCCGTCGCTCGGCCCGGTCTTCGGGGTCAAGGGCGGCGCGGCCGGCGGGGGCCGGTCGCAGGTGCTCCCGATGGAGGCGATCAACCTCCACTTCACCGGCGACATCCACGCGCTGACCGCGGCGCACAACCTCCTCGCGGCCGCGCTCGACAACCACCTTCATCAGGGCAACGACGCGGAGGTAGACGCGCGACGGGTCGACTGGCCGCGCGCGCTCGACGTCAACGACCGCGCGCTCCGCGAGACGGTCGTCGGCCTCGGCGGGACCGCGAGCGGCGTCCCGCGCGAAGACGAGTTCGTGATCACCGCCGCCTCGGAGCTGACGGCCGTCCTCGGGCTCGCGACCGACCTGGATGACCTGAAGGCGCGGATCGGTCGGATCGTGCTCGCGGCCGACGCCGACGGCGAGCCCGTCACGCCGGACGACCTCGGGGTGACCGGCGCCGCGGCCGCGCTGCTCAGGGACGCCTTCCGGCCGAACCTCGTCCAGACGGTCGAGGGGGTCCCGGCGTTCGTCCACGGCGGCCCCTTCGCGAACATCGCGCACGGGACGAACACCCTCGTCGCGGACCGGGTCGGCGCCGCGCTCGCCGACTACCTCGTCACGGAGGCCGGGTTCGGCGCCGACCTCGGGGCGGAGAAGTTCGGGAACATCGTCGCGCGTCAGGGCGTGGTCCCCGACGCTGCCGTCGTGGTCGCCACCGTCCGCGGCGCGAAGCGCCACGGGCTGGAGATGTGGCCGACCGACTTCGACGCCCTCGCGGACCCGGCCCCCGAGGCGGTCCGGGCCGGCGTCGCCAACGTCGCGAAGCACGTCTCGATCGCCGAGTCGTTCGGGGTCCCGACGGTCGCCGCGATCAACGTGTTCGCGGACGACACCGAGGCCGAACTCGCCGCGCTGGAAGCCGGCCTCGAAGAGCGCGGGATCCCGGTCGCGCGCTCGACGGCCCACCGCGACGGCGGCGCGGGCGCTACCGACCTGGCCGAACTCGTGCGCGATCGCGCCGGGACGGGGTCGTTCGAACCCCTGTACGACGCCGACGCGCCGATCCGCGAGAAGATAGCGACGGTCGCGCGCGAGGTGTACGGCGCCGCGGGCGTCGAGTACGTCGACGGCGCGGCCGACGACGTCGAGCGCGTCGAGCGCTGGGGGTACGGCGACCTCCCGGTCTGCCTCTCGAAGACCCCGTACTCGCTGTCCGACGACCCCGCCCGGACCGGCGTGCCCGAGGGGTGGACACTCACCGTCCGCGAGGTGACGCCCTCGGCGGGGGCCGGCTTCGTCGTCGCGAAGACCGCCGACGTGATGACGATGCCGGGGCTGCCCGCGGAGCCGGCCGCCGAGGACATCGACGTGGACGCCGACGGCGACGTGAGCGGGCTGTTCTGACCGACGGTCGGGCTCCGGTCCGACGCCGCCCGCCGCTCACTCGCCGCCCACCGGTCACCCGCCCGCGACTCACTCGCTGACCTGCTCCTTCCGCTTCTCGACGACCTCGACGTCCGAGATCCGCGTGTCGGGATATCCGCCGTCGGCGTCCTTCTCGGCCGCCTTCACCATGTCCCAGACGGTGTTCAGCCCGGTCGTGACGCCCTCTAACGCCTCCATCTCGCAGCCCGTCTTCCCGGTGGTCTCGACCGCGACGGTGAGTTCGATCCGGTCGTCGCCCACCGCGAACTCGGTGTCGACGTTCGTGATCGGGATCTGGTGGCACATCGGGATCGTCTCCCAGGTGTGTTTCACGGCCTGGACGGCGCCGATCCGGGCGGTCGCGAGCACGTCGCCCTTCTCGACCGCGTCGGCCTCGACCGCGTGGATCGTCTCCGGGGTCAGCCGGATCTCGCCGCGCGCGACCGCGCGTCGACTGCTGTCGGGCTTCGCGCCCACGTCGACCATCTGGACGTCGCCCGCGTCGTCGGTGTGGGTCAGCGCGTCCGCGCCGGCGGGGTCCGCGCTCGCGCCGTCGCCCGCCGCGCCGTCGCCGGGTCCGCCGTCACTCATTACGCATCGCCTCCGGCAGCCGGTCGGGTAAGTCCGTCGCCACCAGGCCGGCGCCGTTCGCGTCGGCCGCGGCGTCGCCCGCGCGCCCGACGACGTACGCGCCGACCGCGGCCGCTCGGAACGGGTCCGCGACCGCCGCCAGCGCGCCGACCGTCCCCGCCAGCACGTCGCCGGTCCCGCCGACGGTCATGCCCGGGTTGCCGGTGCGGTTCAGCCGCACGCCGTCGGCGTCGGCGACCACGTCGACCGCGCCCTTCACGAGCAGGACGTGGCCCAGGTCCGCGGCGAACTCCCGGACCAGTTCGGCGCGCTCGTCGGGTTCAGGCGCCGTCTCGCCGCCCATGCCGACCAGTTCGCCCTGGTGCGGGGTACAGATCAGGTCGGCGTCCGTGTCGACCTCGGGGACGACGCGGAGCGCGTCGGCGTCGACGACCGCTCGCCCCTCGTAGGCCGTCAGGAACTCGCGGACGAACTCGCGGGTCCCGTCGCCGTCTCCCAGTCCGGGGCCGAGGACGACGACGTCGTTCTCGGCCGCGAGCGACGCGACCCGGTCCGCGTGCGACGAGCCGACCCGATCGCCGGGGAGCGGCCGGACGATGAGGTTCGGCGAGAAGCTCTGGACCGCGTCCGCGATCGATTCCGGACACGCCACCCGGGCGAGGTCCGCGCCCGCCCGGAGCGCGGCGAGCGCAGACAGCGTCGGCGCGCCGGTGTACGGCCCGCCGCCGACCACCAGCACCTCGCCGTTGTCGCCCTTGTGCGAGTCGGGGTCGCGGTCGAGGCCGAGGAGGTCTCCCGGGCCCGTGTACCGCTCCGCGGCGGCCGGGATCCCGATGTCGGCGACCGTGACCGCGGCGTCGAGGGCTGCCAGCCCGGGCGTCCCGTCGTGGAACGTCACTACGCGGTCGGCGTCGACGGCGACCCCGCCCGGGCCCCCCGTCGGGTCGCCCGTGTCGGCGTCGATCCCGGATGGCACGTCGACCGCGATCACCGTCGCGTCGCTCGCGTTGATCGCGGCGGCCGCGGTCCGCTCCGGTTCGCGGAGCCCGCCGGATATCCCCGACCCGAGCATCGCATCGACGACCACGTCGGGGTCGTCGCCGTCGGGCGCGTTGAGGTCGAGGTCGCGCGAGTCGGTGACGGTCTCTCGGGGGACCGCCGCGTTTTCGAGCGCCGCCCAGTTCTCCCGCGCGATGTCGGTCCGGATCGTCTCGGGGCGGCCGAGCAGGTGGACCCGGACGGCGTACTCGGTCAGGAACCGCGCCGCGACGAGGGCGTCGCCGCCGTTGTTCCCGCGGCCGCAGACGAGCGCGACGGTCGCGCCCGGGTCCGCGACGGCCCGCACCTCGCGGGCGACCGCGTTGCCGGACGACTCCATCAGCTGTTTGCGCGGCACGCCGAGCGCCGCCGCGTTGGCGTCGACGGCCGCCATGCGATCGGTCGGTATCATGCCCGGCGGTTCGGGCGCCCGGGGATTAAGCGGGCGGGGTCCGGCGGGGCAGGTCTGGGCGGGGTCGGCCGTCGCCGGTCCGACCGGTCGGCTCGGGAAATGAAAATGTTGAAGCGGTCTGGTAGTGAATCCGGCGAATGACCGTGGTACTCGC